>NZ_JBSVCZ010000019.1:0-131264 GCF_054072955.1 Streptomyces sp. SS8 | reverse complement strand
ACCGACCCCCGCCCCGAGCAGGGCGCCGGCTACGTACGCGTGCCCGTGGTGCCGCCCAGGGCCCCGGCGGTGCCCGAGGACGCGTTCGCGGCGCTGCGGCTGCCGGTGGTGCTGCCGGTCCCGGCCGTTCCGCCGAAGCGGACGGTGCCGGAGGCGGAGACGGCGGAGGCGGGTACTGCGGAGTCCGCCGGGGCCGCCGAGGCCTGAGCGGACGCGCGAGGGGGGGGAGCGGCCCGGCCGCTCCCCCCCTCTCTCACGCGCGCGTACGGCGTGGCTGCACGCTCACGCCATCGCGGCGTTCACACCGTCACGCGGCGGCGGAGGTGTCCGCCCCGGCGCCGCCCCGGCGGCGCACGACGTACATCGCACCGGCGCCCAGCGCCACGGCCGCTGCGCCCGCGAGACCGAACATCGGCAGCACGGAGGACGAACCGGTCTCGGCGAGCTGGCCGGCGGTGTCGACCTTGGTGACCTTGTCCGAGCTGATCGGCTTCGCACCACCGGTCTGCGGCTTGGAGTCACCGGGCTTCGGGGCGGTCGTGCCCTTCCCCAGGACGTCGAAGAAGTAGACCCAGCCGTTGTCGTCGTCGGAGACCCAGCAGCCGCGCTCGTCGGAGTACTCGCCGGCGCCGATGGCGATGCCCAGGGAGTCGGGCACACCGCCGTCGATCTTCATACGCAGCTTGAGGGTGCGCGTCTCCCCGGCGTTCAGCGTGACCGGCTCGAAGTAGCCACCCGCGCCGAGTTCGTCGGCGACGACCTGCCAGGTACCGGTCTCGGCCTTGTGGACCTCGAGGGTGAAACCGGCGGAGTAGTCGTCGTTCTCGTCAACGGAGAAGACGGTGAGGTAAGGCGCGACATCCTTGATGGCGCCCTTGCCGCTGTTGTGCATCCGGAACTCGAAGTTCTTCCAGCCGGTGCCCGCCACGACGGTGTCGGGGAGGCCGGCCAGTGAGGTCTTGAGGTCCTCGCTGATGTCGTAGATCTCCTCGCCGTCCTCGTCGACGAGGCACTGGAAGGGGGCTTCCTCTTCCCCCTCCTTGCCTTCGTCGTCGCCGGGGGCGCCGGAGTCCTCGTCCTCGTCCTCGTCCTTGTCCCCGTCGCCGGGGGCGCCGGAGTCCTCGTCCTTCTCCTGGTCGTCCCCGTCGCCGGGGGCGTCGGTCTCGTCGTCGCCGGTGGCCGGGGGCTCGGTGTCCTCGCCCTCGGTCTCGTCGTCGCCGGTGGCCGGGGGCTCGGTGTCGTCGGTCTCGGTCTTGTCGTCCGCGGCCGGGGGCTCGGTGTCCTCACCCTCGGTCTTGTCCGCGGCGGGGGTCTCCGTGTTCTCCACGGAGGTGGTCTCGTGGTCGTCGGCGTACGCGGCGGGCGCCGCGAGCAGCGCGGCGGGTGCGATGACGGCCGTGGCGGCGGCGGCCGCAAGGGCACGGCGAAGCTTCATGGGTACCTCATCTGTTTTGAGGCGAAAGGGAAGGTGAAGGGAGCCTTCGCGCAGTCGGCGCGTCGGGCTGGCAGCACAGTACGGCCGGAGCGGGAGCTTCCGCGGATACGTTCCCGAGCCCGTGACCGGCGCCGCATCCAGACCGGCGCCGCATAGGGGACGGAAGCGGGCAGTTGCCCACTCTCGCCCAGGTTTCGGTGTGCCGTATATCACGCCGGGGCGTGTTCACCGTGTGACGAATTCGTGACGGAAGGCCGCGCAACCCTTCGGGGTTTCCGTTCGTCCGGGACGTTCCCGCAGGTGGAAGCGGTGAAGCGGTGAAGCGGTAAAGCCGTGAAGCGGTGAGGTGGTGAAGCCGGTGAGGCGGCGAAGGCGGACCGCGGGGCGGTCGGTCCCCGGCGTCCCGGGGACCGACCGCTGGGTCGTGGCCGGACCGCTGTCCCCTGCCGTCCGGCCACTGCACCGGAGCGAGGTCCCACGACGCCCCTGTCCTCACCTCCCGAGGGAGGACGGCGTCTCATCGCTCCGATACGCTCCCCACGCCTCCGGGCGCCCGGCCGGCTCTGGGGTCGTCAGGTCCAACGACCGTGCTCCGCCGCGGTAATGCGCCGTACGGGTGGTCGTGCCCCGGCGGCGCGGGAGGGGACAACGGCGGCGCGGGCCCTGCGGGCTCAGGCGCGTCCGCGGCACAGCTCCAGCAGGGTCATGGCCAGCGAGGTGCCCGGCCGGCCCAGCCGCTCGCGGTAGCGGGTGAGGATCTCCATCTCGCGCGAGAGATTCACCCGGCGCCCGCCCGCGCCGATCCGGGCCCGCTGGATGCGGGCGGAGACCTCCATGCGCTCTCGCACCAGACCGATGATCCGGCGGTCCAGCTCGTCGATACGCTCGCGGTCCTGTGCGATCCGCTCGTCGGCCGCGTCGGCGGCTGCGGTCGTGGGGGCAGGGGTGGTGGTGGCCATGGCCGTACGTCCCTCCTGGGGTCGTCGGGCCCGGCGCCGGTCGCTTCCCGGGGACACGGCAGGCGCCCCGGGCCTTGACCGGCCCGGGGCGCCTGGGGAAGTCGCTCGTCAGTCGTTCACGCAGCGTGCGGCATCCCATGGCGGCCGGCCGGGCCGGTGCCATAGGTAAACCAGAAGGTCCGCGCGAACATGCGGTCCAGTATGCACCCGGAGGCGGAGCGGGACGGGCGGAGGGCCGGATGGTGAGACGGCCGATCGGGTGCACACCCCCGGTAGACTGGGCTTTCCCAGCCCAGATCCACGCCGAAAGGCAGCCAGCCCCGTGGCATCAGAGCCCACCGAGCCCACCGCGCCCGCCGACTCCACGGCCGCGCCCGACGCTCCGGACACCGTCCTCGTCGTCGACTTCGGCGCGCAGTACGCCCAGCTCATCGCCCGCCGCGTCCGCGAGGCCCGGGTCTACAGCGAGGTCGTCCCCTCCACCATGCCGGTGGCGGAGATGCTCGCCAGGGACCCGAAGGCGATCATCCTCTCCGGCGGCCCCTCGTCCGTCTATGCCGAGGACGCGCCCGGCATCGACCGCGCGCTGTTCGAGGCCGGGGTGCCCGTCTTCGGCATGTGCTACGGCTTCCAGCTGATGGCCCAGACGCTGGGCGGCACCGTCGACAACACCGGCCGCCGCGAGTACGGCGGCACGGACCTGACCGTCACCCGTCCCGGCTCCACCCTCTTCGAGGGCACCCCCGCCGAGCAGTCGGTGTGGATGTCGCACGGCGACGCCTGCTCGGCCGCGCCCGAGGGCTTCACCGTCACCGCCTCCACCGCCGGCGTCCCCGTCGCGGCCTTCGAGGACGACGAGCGCAGGCTGTACGGCGTGCAGTACCACCCCGAGGTGATGCACTCCACGCACGGCCAGCAGGTGCTGGAGCACTTCCTCTACCGGGGCGCGGGACTGAGGCCGACCTGGACGGCCGCGAACGTCGTCGAGGAGCAGGTCGCGGCCATCCGCGCCCAGGTCGGCACCAAGCGCGCGATCTGCGGCCTGTCCGGCGGAGTGGACTCCGCGGTGGCCGCCGCCCTGGTCAACAAGGCCATCGGCGAGCGTCTGACCTGCGTGTACGTGGACCACGGGCTGATGCGCAAGGGTGAGTCCGAGCAGGTCGAGAAGGACTTCGTGGCCGCCACCGGCGTCCAGCTCAAGGTGGTGGACGCCGAGAAGCGCTTCCTGGACGCACTGGCCGGAGTCTCCGACCCGGAGGAGAAGCGCAAGATCATCGGCCGGGAGTTCATCCGCGTCTTCGAGCAGGCCGCGAGCGAGATCGTCGCCGAGGCCGGCTCCGGCGAGGAGGCCGTGGAGTTCCTGGTGCAGGGCACCCTCTACCCGGACGTGGTGGAGTCCGGCGGCGGCACCGGCACCGCCAACATCAAGTCCCACCACAACGTCGGCGGGCTGCCCGAGGACCTCCAGTTCCAGCTCGTGGAGCCGCTGCGCAAGCTGTTCAAGGACGAGGTCCGGATGGTCGGCCAGGAGCTGGGCCTGCCCGAGGAGATCGTCCACCGCCAGCCGTTCCCCGGCCCCGGCCTGGGCATCCGCATCGTCGGCGAGGTGACCAAGGAGCGCCTGGACCTGCTGCGCGAGGCCGACGCCATCGCCCGCGAGGAGCTGACGGCGGCCGGGCTGGACCGCGACATCTGGCAGTGCCCGGTGGTGCTGCTCGCCGACGTCCGCTCCGTCGGCGTCCAGGGCGACGGCCGCACCTACGGGCACCCGATCGTGCTGCGCCCGGTCTCCTCGGAGGACGCGATGACGGCCGACTGGACGCGCCTGCCCTACGAGACGCTGGCCCGTATCTCGACCCGCATCACCAACGAGGTCGCCGAGGTCAACCGCGTGGTGCTGGACGTCACCAGCAAGCCGCCGGGGACCATCGAGTGGGAGTGACGCCCTCCGCGTCCCCCTGAACGTCCCCGAACGTCAACGCCCGCGCCGTCGCTCACCTCTTCGAGCGGCGGCGCGGGCGTTTTCGGGTCGATACGCTGGGGTGAGGCCGAGAATCCCGCGCATGGGAGGAACCATGACCGCCGAGCCGCTGCCCACCTCTTCGTGGCCCGTGCCGCCGCCGGACGGCTACACCGCGGACGATCTCGACCGCATCCCGGACCTCCCGCCCCACACGGAGTTGATCGACGGGAGCCTGGTCTTCGTGAGCCCGCAGAAGTACTTCCACTCGCTGGCGATGTTCCTGCTGGAGAGGGGACTCCACGAGACCGTTCCCGGCGAGCTGCGGGTGTGCCGGGAGATGGCCGTCGTACTGGGCAGGCGCAACCGCGTCGAACCGGACCTCTCGGTGCTGAGGGCGGAAGGCGTCACCGAGGAGGCCGAGGAGACCGGCTTCCGGGCCGAGGACGTCGTACTCGCCGCGGAGGTCGTCTCGCCGGACTCGGAGGAGCGGGACCGCAAGCGCAAGCCGCAGCTCTACGCGGAGGCGGGCATCCCGCACTTCTGGCGGATCGAGAAGGGGACGGGACGCCGCCCGGTCGTCTACGTCTTCGAGCTGGAGCCCGCGACGCGCGGCTACGTGCCCACCGGCATCCACCACGACCGGCTGAAGCTCACCGTCCCCTTCGACATCGACATCGACCTCACCGCGATCGACCGGCTGTAGACCGGTCGGCCGCGGACCGGCCGGTCACCCGGTCCTGGTCATCGCCGAGTCGTAGCCACCGCCGCCGGGGTAGACCCAGGCGCCGGCCAGCGTGTCGCCCGAGGCGTCGAAGGTGCCCCGGAAGTACGCGGGTGAGCCCTTCTCGCCGGCCCAGATGGTCAGGGTGTCCCCGTCGAGCTCGTAGACGTAGTCGAAGGTGTTGCCCTGGCTGTCGTGGAAGCGGGAGCGGATGTCCTCGCCCGGCTCCTCCGCGCCGAAGGGCTTCTCCCGGCCGATCACCTCCAGCCCGGTGACGCGCTGCCCGTACTGCTCCAGCTCGACCTCCTGGAGGAGGAAGAAGCCGCCCTCCATCCACCGGTAGACGACGGTGCCCTCGGCGCCGCCGGTCACCCGCCAGGAGCCGGTCAGCCGGTCCAGCGCCCTGAGCTCCTTGTCGGGCCGGGGGCCGGGGCGCCGCCGGCGCTCTCCGTGTTCTCGGCGTTCTCCGTCATGCTCGTTCCTTTCCACCGTTGTGTCACGGAGTGTCCGCGTCTTTGTGACGCCGCCCGTATGACTGGACGGGCGGGGAAAAGTAATCGGCCGACCGGAGCACTGCGCGTGCGTCGCACTGTGGGTTCCGCCCCCGACGCCAGTACGCGAGCCCCCGTCAACTCCGGTGCTACTACTCACCCCTTCGAGCGGCGGCACGGGGGTTTGCGGCAAGTCGTACCGGAGGGTTGATCACCATGGCGGCATGGACGATGTGGCGACCGCAAACGGAGTCGACGACGAGCCGTTCCCCGAGTGGCTGCGGCCCCCGCACCGGGGCTTCACCGTCGACGACCTCTTCCGCCTGACCGACCTCCCGTCCCACACCCAGCTCGTCGACGGCGCCCTGGTCTTCCGCGCCCGGCAGAGCGCGTACCACTCACTGGCCAACTCCCTGCTGGTGGAGGGCCTGCGCCGCACCTGCCCGGCACATCTGCGGGTGCGGCGGGAGATGGTCGTGGTGCTCGGCCCCGGGCAGGCGCCCGAGCCGGACGTGTCCGTGCTCCGCGCCGAGGCCGTGCGCGGGCTGGAGGCCAACCGCTACGACGCCCGGGACGTGGTGCTGGCCGTGGAGACCGTCGCCCCCGACTCGGCGATCCGCGACCGCGAACGCAAACCCCAGCTCTACGCGCGGGCGGGCATCCCGCACTTCTGGCTGGTGGAGGAGGGTACGGGCCGCCGTCCGGTGGTCCACGTCCACCGGCTCGATCCGGGAGCGGGGGCGTACGTCCTCACCGGCGTCCACGAGGGGCGGCTGACGCTCTCCGAGCCGTTCGGCATCGACATCGACCTCACCGCGATCGACCGGCTGTAGCCGGCGTGCGGCCTCCCCGTGAGCCGTCTTCGGGGTCGTTGTCAGTGGCGGCCTCTAACTTCTCCTCCAACACGGAATCACCCCGAGCGGATCCGAAGGGAAGCAGTCATGCGCAGGTTCAAGCTCCAGGTCCAGGTCAGCGTCGACGGCTACATGGCCGGGCCGAACGGCGAGATGGACTGGATGACGTTCCCCTGGACCGACGACATCGGCGCCTACATCGACGCGCTCACCAAGCCGGTCGACCACATCGTGCTGGGCCGCCGCCTCGCCGAGGGGTTCATCCCGGCGTGGGCGGCCGGACCCGAGGGCGAGACCGAGGAGACCATCGCCTGGATGAACGACACGCCCAAGACCGTGATCTCCGACTCCCTGGCCGAGTCGCCCTGGGAGAACGTCGCGGTCGCCGGCGGCGACCTCACCGAGACGGTCAACGCGCTGAAGGCGAGGCCGGGCGGGGACATCATCACCTATGGGGGCGGCACCCTCGTGCGGAACCTGATCGCCCGGGACCTGCTCGACGAACTCCACCTGTTCGTCAACCCCGTCGCGCTCGGCACCGGGATGCCCGTCTTCCCCGACACCGGCTCCCACCACCGCCTCAGCCTCGTCACCGTCCGGCCGTTCGACTGCCAGATCACCGCGCTGCACTACGAGCCGAAGCGCTCCTGACCGGCGCGGGAACCCACCACGCGCCGCGCGGGACGGGGGTCCGCGCGGCGCACACGCTCAGCCCTTCCGGCGGCGGTTTCGGGGAGCCGGAAGACGGCCCGGTGCGGTGCCATCCGCCCGGCACCGCCGCCTGTGCTGTCACGCCATTCCGCGCAGAGGGAGTTGACGGGTTACGCGGCTCGCTCGTCCCCGCCGCGGAGTGTGGAGAGGAACGCGGACCACGCTGTGGGGGACAGGCGTATGCAGGGGCCGCCGGGCTCCTTGGAGTCGCGTACGGCCATGCCCCTCTCTGTGAGGCGGACCTCGACACAGTCACCGTTCTGCATGCTGTGACTGCTTTTGAACCACTCGGCGCTGAGAGCGGACATGGCCTCTTCCTTAGCTTCGGGGCAGTTCGTCGGCGATCTGCATGATCAACGCTTCAGACTCCAGCGGGCTGAGGGCCGAGGCTCGAATGTGGTCGAACACACTGTTGTAGTGGGCCGTGTCGTCAGCCGCTTCCAGGTAGGCGTGACTGGTGAAGTGCTCCAGAAGCACGACCTCCAGCTGAGCCGGAGCGGGGAAGCCGTAGAGGGTGAAGGGGAGCATCCCTCCCTTGCACGCCCCTGCTGTGAAGGGTAGTACCTGCAACGTTACGTTCGGAAGCTGCGCCATCTCGACGAGGTGGCGCAGTTGTTCGCTCAGCACTGCCGGCCCGCCGACCTGCTGCCGTAGAGCGGTCTCGCCGAGCACCAGCCACATGTTCAGTGGTTCCGCCTCGGAGCGCGTCAGTGCCTTCTGCCGCTCCAGCCTGATACGCAGCCTGGTCTGCTGATCCTCGTTGAGAGGGCCGGCGCTCCCGCCCTGGATGATGGCCGTCGCGTACGCCTTGGTCTGCAACAGGGCGTGGACTGTGCTCGGTTGAAAGCCACGGCAGGTCGCCACCTCTTCTTCCAGGCCGATCAGCTCCAGGAAGTCCTGCGGCAGTTTGTCCTCCAGGACACGCCACCAACGCTGACGACGGCTCTCGCGTGCGAGTGCGAGCCAGCCCTCGCGCACCGAGTTGTCCTTGACCCCGTAGAAATCCAGCAGGACGCGGAGGTCGAGTTGACGGATGCCGCTGCGTCCCGACTCGATACGACTGACCTTGCCCGGATGGCAGCTCAACTCGCGTGCCGCATCCTCCAGATACAGGCCCTTCTCCTCACGCAACCGCCGGAGGTTGGTCCCCAACACTCGGCGCCGCACAGTCGGTCTCAGCTCACCAGACACCTCTACCTCCCTGCCATCGCGCATGCATGTTGTCACAATCCGCATGCGCACCGTACTGGATCTCCAAGTGAATCAAGTTGATTCACTTGCAACTTGGCGAGCATGTGGGCGCTCTACTGAGAGTCATCGACTGATCGCGCGAAGTGTCTTGGTCGGCATGGTGCAGCGCCATGCCGCTACCTCGACACGTCCCTGAGAGGTGCACGCATGACCGAACAGCTCCCCACCGCTTGTGTTGTCCTCCGTGAGGACAGGCTCGACTACACCCCGTTTCCCAGCAGCGTGAGCCTGGCTCGGCGCCGGACGGCACGGCTGGTGGGCGAGTGGGGGCACCCCGGCGTGGCCGGGGACGCATCGCTGATCGTCAGCGAACTGGCCGGCAACGCACTGCTGCACGGCCGCGTGCTGGGGCGGCTGTTCCGGGTCCACTTGATGCTGACGGCGTCGGCGCTACGCATCGAGGTCAGCGACGCACGCGGGGAGCAGTGCCCTGAACCCAGGAGCCCGGCCGACGACGAGCAGTTCGGCCGGGGCCTGCTGATCGTGGACGCCCTTGCCGCGCGCTGGGGCGTCACTCCGCGCACGGTCGGCAAGACGGTCTGGGCCGAGATCGGCCTGGGGCAGACGCGGAGTGATTGACGGCGGGATGCGAACCGGCGCACTTCCGCCGGGGCGTCAGCGAGGTAGGAGCAACCGGGCGGTACCCGGCCGTACCCGCCGGAGAGGGAAACTCACACCAGGCGGCGGGCCGTGGCCCAGCGGGTGAGTTCGTGGCGGTTGGAGAGCTGGAGCTTGCGCAGCACCGCCGAGACGTGGCTCTCGACGGTCTTGACCGAGATGAACAGCTGCTTGGCGATCTCCTTGTAGGCGTAGCCGCGCGCGATCAGGCGCAGCACCTCGCGCTCGCGCTGGGTGAGGCGGTCCAGGTCCTCGTCCACCGGCGGGGCGTCGGTGGAGGCGAAGGCGTCCAGAACGAAGCCCGCCAGGCGCGGGGAGAACACCGCGTCGCCCTCGGCGACCCGGAAGACGGCCCGGACCAGGTCCGCGCCGGTGATCGTCTTGGTGACGTAGCCGCGGGCGCCGCCGCGGATGACGCCGATGACGTCCTCGGCCGCGTCCGAGACCGACAGGGCCAGGAAGCGCACCGGACGCTCGGGGTCGGCCATCAGCGTGGCGCTGCGGCGCAGCACCTCCACCCCGCCGCCGCCGGGCAGGTGGACGTCGAGCAGGACGACGTCGGGGCGGGTCGCGGTGATGACGGTGACCGCCTGGTCCACGTCGGCGGCCTCGCCGACGACCTCGACGCCGGTCTCGGCGGTGTTCCCGATCTCCGCCTGGACGCCCGTGCGGAACATCCGGTGGTCGTCCACCAGGACCACCCGGGCCCGGTGCTGCTCCTCGTTCATGCTTCCGCCCTCTCCATCTCCAGCTCCACCACCGTGCCGCCCTCGGGGGCGGAACGCAGCACCGCCGTACCGCCGTTGCGCCGCATCCGGCCGATGATCGACTCCCGTACGCCCATCCGGTCCGGCGGCACCGCGTCCAGGTCGAAGCCGGGGCCGTGGTCGCGCACGGAGACGAAGACCGTACGCCCCTCGACCTCGGCGAAGACCTGCACCGGACCGCCCTCGCCACCGTACTTGGCGGCGTTGACCATCGCCTCCCTGGCGGCCTGGAGCTGTGCGGCCAGCCTCTCGTCCAGTGGGCAGTCGCCGACGCAGACCACCTCCACCGGCACCCCGTGGTGGTCCTCCACCTCGGCGGCCGCCGCCCGCACCGCGTCGGCCAGGGTGTCCGGCTCCTCCTCCTCGTCCCTGCCCGTGCCGCTCGGCCTGTAGAGCCAGGCCCGCAGCTCGCGCTCCTGGGCGCGGGCGAGACGGGCCACCTCGCGGGGGTTGTCCGCGTTGCGCTGGATCAGGGTGAGGGTGTGCAGGACGGAGTCGTGGACGTGGGCGGCCACCTCGGCCCGCTCCTGCGCCCGGATGCGCATCAGGCGCTCCTCGGACAGGTCCTGCGTGAGGCGGACCAGATACGGGCCGGCCAGCAGCGCCGTACCGACCAGCAGCGCCAGCGACGCCTGGAGCACCGTGCCCAGGTGCGGGCCCAGGCCCCGGGTGACGGCGAAGCCGGTGATGCCCACGCCGACCAGGAGGGCGCCCGCCGCGCTGCGGGCGATGGGCAGCAGCCGCCTGCGGCGGCTGACCTCCGCCCAGTGGGCCCGCCGGGAGTTGTCCGCCTGCCGCCAGACGACGGCCACGCCGATCCCGGCCAGCAGCAGCGGCCACACGTAGGCGTTCGCCTCGCCGAACTGGAGGTTGGATCCCAGGGCCCCCAGCGCCACGACCAGGACCAGCACCGCCAGGAGCTGGCCCTTGCCGGGCCTGCGGACATGCCACGGACCGTCCGCCCTCCTGGGCGCGGCCTCGACGCCGCCCGCGCCCAGCGGCACGAAGAACCAGAAGGCGGCGTACAGCAGGACGCCCAGCCCGTTGGTCATGAACAGCATGAGGAAGACGATCCGCACCCAGGAGGCCGGTACGCCCAGGTGCCCGGCCAGCCCGCGTGCGACACCGCCGAGCAGCCGTCCCTCGGAGCTGCGGTAGAGCCTGCGCAGGGGTGGGGACTCGGCGGCGGGCGGCGGGGCGGTGGTGGTCACGGCACGATCGTCACACGGACGGGTGGCGCGGGGCATCAGGGTCGGTCCCTGATCCGGCCCGGAGAACTCAGGGTCGCCTCCGGGACGCCCCCTGATGTCCCCGGGGCGGGCGGCACGCCACCATGGTCCCCATGAAAGACGCCCAGCCGCCCTCCGGCGAGCCCCGGCCGGACGCGCCGGAAGCCCCGGAAACCCCTCGGGCCCCGGACGCCGCGCGGCTCACCCGCAGCCGCCGGCACAAGGCCGTCGCCGGGGTGTGCGGCGGCCTGGGCCGCCACTACGACCTCGATCCGGTGATCTTCCGCGTGCCGCTGGCCGTGCTGTCGGTCGTGGGCGGTCTCGGCCTGCTCTTCTACGGCTTCGCCTGGCTGCTCGTCCCGCTGGAGGGCGAGGACGAGAACGAGGGACGGCGGCTGCTGACGGGCCGGGTGGAGGGCACGACGCTGAGCGCAGTGCTGTGCGCGCTCGTCGGCAGCGGGCTGTTCCTGAACTCGCTGGGCAGCGGGGACGGCGGTACGCAGACGTTCTCCGTGCTGCTGGCCGGGGCCGTCGCCGGGGCGGCCTACTGGTCCCGGCACCGGCGCCGCACCGCCACCGCTGAGGAACAGGGGAGCCCGGCGGACCCGATGACGGCGCACGCCGTCGCCGACGCGCCCCCCGAGGCCCAGGCCCCGCCCGCCCCGGCCGGGCCGTCGTGGTGGCGCGAGCCGCTGACGAAGGACGGGCCGCCGCAGACGCCGGAGGACACCGGATACCTGTGGGGGCCGGAGGACGAGCCCTCCGTCGGCCCGTACGCGAGCGAGTCCCCGTACGCGAGCGCGCCCCCGTACGGGAAGGAGGCGCCGTACGGGAAGGAGGCGCCGGGCGGGGACGGGTCCGGCCCCGGCCGGCCCGGCGCGCCGCGCGGACGCCGGTCCATCGGCGGCCCGCTCCTCCTGCTGGCCCTGGCCGCGGCGGTGATCGGCGCCGCCGCCGTCTGGCACACGCAGCCGCTGGGCGTCGCGCTCTCCGTCGGCCTCGGCTCGGCGCTGGGCGTCTTCGTTCTGGGCGCGCTGGTCAGCGTCTTCTACGGGCGGATCGGCGGGGGGACGTTCTTCGCGATCATGTGCACCGGCCTGCTGCTGGCGGGCTCGATGCTGCTGCCGAGGGACATCACCACCGACTGGGCGGACCGGGCGTGGAGCCCGGCGAGCGCGGCGACGGTCCAGGAGCGGTACGAACTGGGCACCGGCTCGGCCCTGCTCGACCTCTCGGGAGCGAGTCCGGGCGAGGGCCGGACGCTGAGCACGGTGCTCGACCTGGGCGCGGGCGAGGCGCGGATCACCGTCCCCCACGACGTCGAGGTGAAGCTGACCGTCGACGTGGGCGTCGGCGGCTACCGGCTCGCCGGACTGCCCGGGGACGACGGCTGGGGGACCGCCCAGGGAGGCGGCATCGGGATCGCCGAGCGGCGCACACTGCCCCCGGCCGAGGACGGCGGCCCGGGAGGCACGCTGCGGCTGACCGTCCGTGTCGGGGTGGGCGAGGTCGTGATCGTGCAGCACCTGCCGGACCGAGCGGCGGAGGAGGGGGACGGCCCCGGGAAGCCGGGTGAGGGGCCGGTGAAGGAGCCGGCGGGGATCGCGGGCGGCGGTGCGGTGTGCGCCCGGCCGCCGGACGGCCGTCAGCCGGACGGGTCGGGGAAGGATCCCCGGACCGTGTGCTCGCCGTCCGCGGCCGAGGCGGTCGCGGTGTAACCGTCGCCCGCCGTCTCCCGCGCACCGGCCGCGTGGTCGTACTGGGCCGCGAAGACGTGCCGCCCGGCGGGGACGGTCCGGCCCTCCTTCAGCGTCCAGCGGTAGACCAGCGCGCCGCCGGTCTCGCGCGCGGTGACGGTGAAGTCCTCCTCGGGC
Organism: Streptomyces sp. SS8; assembly: GCF_054072955.1. Classification (NCBI taxonomy): domain Bacteria; kingdom Bacillati; phylum Actinomycetota; class Actinomycetes; order Kitasatosporales; family Streptomycetaceae; genus Streptomyces; species Streptomyces sp. SS8. The sequence goes on along the minus strand of NZ_JBSVCZ010000019.1, from coordinate 118,391 downwards.
AGGGTCCGCCAGCTCCCGGTGTGCCGTACGCCGCCGGTCTGGGCGATCCGCACCTCCAGCACGAGCGAGGTGAGGGGCTCGCGGGTGGTGAGTGTGACGTTGCTCTGCGCCCAGTAGGCGTTGCTGTGGGGATCGACGGCGCCCTCGGAGCGCAGCGGCCCGCTGCCCGGCGCGTCCGGGGCCCGGCCGGCGGGGGAGGACCGCGCGGCGTCCGGGCCGGGCGGGGCCGGGAGCGGGCCGGTGGCCACCTCCCGCGCCGGGCCGTCCTCGCGCACCGGGGAGGTGAGGGCGTGGACGCCGGCGAGGAGCGCCGCGGTCGAGACCACGGTGACGAGGACGACGCGGGGCCACGGCACGCCGCGCGCCCGGACGCGGGAGCGGCCGGGGCCGCCGTCCGGCCCGGCGGAGACGGCCCGGCTCACCCGTGCGTACATGCGCGCCCGGTCCGGCCGGTAGGAGCCGGCCTCTTCCCGCAGCAGCTCGTGCAGGGGATCCATCGATTCAGCGCTCTCTTCCCACCAGTTCGCCGGCGGCCCGGGTGCCCAGCAGCCGGCGCAGCTCCGCCATGCCCTTGGACGTCTGGCTCTTGACGGTACCCACCGAGATGCCGAGGGCGAGCGCGGTCTCCTTCTCGGAGAGATCCAGGGCGTAGCGGAGCACCACGCAGGCGCGCTTGCCGAAGGACAGCCTCGCCAGGGCCGTCCGCACGTCCACGACGGCCGCCACGTCCGGATCGTCCACCCGCTCGGGGCGCTGGAGGCGGAACAGGGCGATGCGGCGCCGCTCGCGCACCGCGCCGCGGATGCGGGAGCGGGCCTTGTTGGCGACGACGCCGCGGGCGTAGGCGACCGGGTGGTCGGCGCGGCGTACGCGGTCCCAGCGGTGCCAGAGTTCGGCCAGCGCGTCGGCCGCCAGGTCCTCGGCCGCGTCCGGTTCGCCCGTCAGCATGTACGCGAGGCGGGCGAGTTCGGCGTGGTGGCGCTCGAAGAAGTCATGGAACTCGGCCGACGCGTCGTCCAGGACCATGGCGAGCCTCCGTTTGGTGTGCTCATGCCCGGCATGGGGCGCTGAGCATAGTAACCGCTTGCGAAACCTTGTTTCGTAAGTCTCCGGCTCCGTCTCCCGCCGGCGCGGGGAAAATTCCGCACCGGCGGCAACCTTCCGGGCCCCGGCGGCGACATGAGGCTGCAAACACCCCCCACGAGAGTCGGGAACCCTCCTATGAACCAGAGAAGCCATCAGCGCGGCGGCCACCGCAGGCGGTTCACCCGCCGCCGCACCGTCGCGGCCCTGACCGCCGCCGTGGCCACGGGGGCGGCGGTCGCCACCGGCGCCGTGCTCACGTCTTCGGCGGGCGCCGCCGCCACCTGGCCGACCGCCAAGGGCACCAAGGCCGTCTCCTCCACCATCGAGGTGTCGGGCACCCTCGACGGCGGCATGACGCGCTACTACGGCAGCGGCAAGCTGGGCGGCGACGGTCAGGACGAGGGCCAGGACCCGATCTTCAAGCTGAAGGACGGGGCCGTCCTGAAGAACGTGATCCTCGGCGCCCCCGCCGCCGACGGCGTGCACTGCACGGGCAGCTGCACCCTGCAGAACGTGTGGTGGGAGGACGTCGGCGAGGACGCGGCCACCTTCAAGGGCACCTCCTCCTCGGCGAAGTACACCGTCACCGGCGGCGGCGCCCGCAAGGCCTCTGACAAGGTCTTCCAGTTCAACGGGGCGGGCACGCTGACGGTGCGGAACTTCGACGTGGCCGACTTCGGCAAGCTGGTGCGCGCCTGCGGCAACTGCAAGAAGCAGTACACCCGGCACGTCGTCGTCGACGGTGTGACGGTCACCGCGCCCGGCAAGTCCCTGGCCGGCATCAACAGCAACTACGGGGACACCGCCACCCTGCGGAACATCACGATCACCGGCGACCCCGGCAGGAAGATCACGCCGTGCGAGCGCTACCAGGGCAACAACACCGGCAAGGAGCCGTCCAGGATCGGCAGCGGCCCGGACGGCAAGCACTGCCTCTACTCCGCCTCCGACATCACCTACCGGTGAGCCGCCGCTGAGCCGATGCCGGACAACCGCTGAGCAACCGCTGAGCGACCCCTCCAGCCGCCCGCGCCCGCCGGTGTCCCCTCTCCCGGCGGGCGCGGGCACGGGCGGAGCTCTCCGGCGGTCCGGCCCTCCGGCGGCCCGTCAGTCCAGGACGTCGATGGAGTAGCGGTTGGTCTCCACGCCCGCCGCGGTGATCACCTGCACCTCCACCCGGCCGGGCTCGACGTCCACCGGCACGGGGACGGTCAGCACGGTGTCGGCCGGGTTGGCGAAGCCCCCGGCCACCGGGACCAGGGGGACGTGGACGTGGACGGCGCCGATGCGCACCGTCGTCCGGGCCAGCCGGTCCGGTGCCTCGGCGCCGGGCGGCACGAAGCCCGAGCCGCGGATCTCGATGTCGTCGCCGGTGCGGATCGGCGAGTCCAGGTCGCCCACCTCGCGGGAGCGGACGACGGACAGGATGACGGGCCGGCCGCCCTCGGAGTACTTCCCGGCCAGGTACGTCAGCGCCGAGATCGCCACCAGCAGCGCCAGGCCCCAGGGCAGATCCGGCAGTTCGCCGGGCCGGCGGGCCAGCCGTACCGCCGCGAGGACCGCCGCCACCGAGCACACCGCCACGTACTGCACGTCCGTGAAGGAGCCGCGCCCGCCGTCGTCGGTGAGCAGGTCGGCGGCGCGCGGCCGGTCGGCGCGCACCTTCTGCAGGCGCTGCGCCCGCACCCGCAGCGCGACGGCCCGGTGCACGGTGACGGCGACCGCGCAGCACAGGGCGAGGACGGTCAGCAGCCCGGCGCCGCGCCCCAGGTCCAGGCCGGCGAGCAGCCGGGCGGGCGCGTCCGCGCCGGGCGCGAGGGCCAGTCCGACGGCGACGACCAGCACGGAGTAGGAGGCCAGCAGCACCCAGACGGCGGCGACCGTGCGCGAGGTGGACAGCCGCCCGTCCTCGCCGGTCACCGGCGCCAGCACCCCGCCGCGCGCCCGGTGCAGCACCGCGGCGGCGGTCAGCGCGGCCGCGCAGACCAGCGCGGCGGCCAGCCCGGCGGTGCGACCGGTCGTCCAGCCCGCGCCGAGCACCGCGGTGACGGCCTGGACGGCCAGCAGCAGCGCGACCGCGCCCCAGACGGCGGCGGCGGTGCGCCGCCACAACCCGCCCAGCCGGAAGGCGGCCTCGGCGTGGGTGTGTTCGGCGACGGTGCGGGCCGCCTGGGTCAGTTCGTCGGAGACCCACTGGCGGGAGGCGCCGGGCGAGTGGGCGAGGGCCGCGGGCACTCCGACACCGGCCGCGAGTTCGTCGCGCCGCCGCCGGAACCCGGCCAGTGCGCGGCGGCGGCCCTCCCGCACCCCGTGCGGGCAGTCCGCGCAGGCACAGCCGCCGTCCCCGGCAGGCGGAGTGCCGCCCGCCGAGCCGGACGGCCTCGCCGTCCCCTTCGGGGGCGCGCCCGCCGTACCGCCGCCCCGCGCCGTGTCCACGGCCACTGTCGACCCACCTCTCCCCGGCTCTCCCCGAGCCGCCGACTCTCCGGCAACGGGAGGGAATTGTGCCCTACGGGGAAGGGGGCCGGGGCGGTGTTCCCGGTGGTTCCCGGCTGTTCCCGGCTGACCCACGGTTCGCTGCCGGCCCGTTCCCGGCCCGCCCCGGCCCCGCTCTCCCGGGCGCGCAGGCCGGTTCGCGGTGGCGGCGGGGCGGGGAGGCGCTGCCGGGAGCGCCGCGCGTTCACCACCCGGACGAGTGAGCCGCCCCGGCGGACGGTGTGCCTCCCGGGGGTGACGGAGGTGTCCGGTCCTCCTCCGCCGGTCCGCCGGGCCGGTCCGGGGCCGCGCGGCCGGCGCGGTGGCGGGAGCCTGGTGAGCGCCCTGGCCGAGGGCGGTGGGGGAGCCCCGGATACGCTCGCGTGCCATGGAGGCACTCACCCACTTCTTCGTCGGCCTGCACATCGTCGGCATCGGCGCCCTGCTCGGCGGCTTCATGACCCAGATGAAGGCCATGGGGGCCGGCGAGGCCCGCATCGTCCCGGCGATGCTGCACGGCGCCCTCACCATGCTGGTCACGGGCATCGCCCTGGTCGGCCTGAACGAGGCGGACGGCCAGACCGTCAACCACATAAAGATCGGCGTGAAGCTCGCCCTGCTGGTGGCGATCCTCGGCCTGGTCTACGTCAAGCGGGACGAGGAGCGGCTGCCCGCGCCGCTGTTCGGCACCATCGGCCTGCTCACCGTCGCCAACATCTTCATCGCCGTCATGTGGGTGTAGCCGGCGCACGTACAGCGGGCGGAGGGCGGCGGTGCGAGGCACCGCCGCCCTCCGTTCGTCTCAGGCCGGACGGACCGCGCTGTGGAAGGGCATGTTGTCGATGGACTCGTAGCGCACCTCGGCGCCCGGCTTCGGCGCGTGGATCATCTGGCCGCCGCCCGCGTAGATGCCGACGTGGCTGATGTCGTCGTAGAAGAAGACCAGGTCGCCCGGCCGCATGTCGGCCCTGGCGATCCGGGTGCCCGCCTCCACCTGGTCGTAGGTGGTGCGCGGCAGTGAGACGCCGGCGCTGAGCCAGGCGGCCTGCGTCAGACCCGAGCAGTCGTAGGAGTTGGGGCCGGTGGCGCCCCAGACGTACGGCTTGCCGAGCTGGGCCTCGGCGAAGGCGAGCACCTTGTCGGCCTTCGCGGTGTACGAGTCGTCCGCGGTGCCACCGCCGGTGCCCGTGTCCGTGCCGCTGTCCGCCGGAGCCTCGGCCTGCTCCTCGCTCCCGGCGGCGGCCTCGCGGCGGGCCTCCTCCTGCCGCTCGCGCTCGGCAGCGGCGGCGGCCGCCTTGCGACGGGCCTCCTCCTGCCGCTTGCGCTCGGCGGCGGCCAGGCGCGCCTTCTCCTCGGCGGTCAGCTCGGACAGCAGCTTGCGGGCCTGCGCCAGCTTGCCCTGGACGGTCTTCCTGGTGTCCGCCAGCTCCTCCTGGGCGTCGGTGAGCTCGGCCAGGCTCGCCGAGGCCTCCGAACGCTTCTTCTGGACGGCGCGCTGCTGGTCCCGGTAGTCGTCGACGGCCTGCCGCTGGCGGTCGGTGATCCGGTCCATCAGGTGCTTCTGGCCGAAGAAGTCCTGGGGGTTGTCGGACAGGAGCAGCACCGCGGTGCCGGAGACCCCTCCGGTGCGGTACTGCGCGGTGGCGTAGCCGCCCAGCTTCCGGCGGGCGTCGTTGAGCTTTTCCGCGCGCTCGGCCGCCTCGTCCAGGAGCCGGTCGACCTTCTCGCGCTGCTCGTCCGTCCTCTCCTTGGCCGCGTTGTACTTCTGCGTCGCGCTGCCCGCCTCCCGGTACAGCGCGTCCACCCGCTCGCGGACCTCCTCGACGGAGGGCCTGCCGTCCCCGGGCGAGGCATGGGCGGGCCCCTGGGACAGGAGGGTCGCGGAGGCGATGGCCGCGGTGGTGAGTCCGACCGCTCCGCGCCGGGAGGCGGGGGACAGCAGAGGGGTACGCGGTCTGCGGTGCGACGCCAAGGCGAGCGCTCCTTCCGTGGAACACCGCCTACCGGGTTAGCTGACGGGTTCGGGCGTCGGAAGTTTCGCCCTACGGGCCCGCGGGCCCGATTCACCCCGTGGGGAGTGGGTCCCCGGCCCCGGCCGCACGGCCGGGCTCGGCGGAGGCCGCCCGTGCCGGCGCTGTCGCCGGCGAGGGGTCCGGGCCGCCTGACGCTGGACCGTAGAGCACTGGTGGGGCCCTTGTGAAGACTGGTGTTCGGTATATCCCGAAACCGATTCGTTATCGGTCGGTTATCGTCCGTTTCGGCAGTCTCCGGCCGCTGCCGGCCCGTTCGCCCTGGCCGGAGGGGCCGGCAGCGGCCGGAGCGGCGGTGCTCAGTCGCGGGAGCGGCGCCCGGGCCAGCGGTACGGGTGGCGTACGGCGATCGTCCCCACCTTGGTGCCGCCGCTGATCCGCAGCACCGGCATGCCGGGCACGGGCGGTTCGGTGGCCCGGTTGCGGACGGAGCCCATTCCGGAGGTGACCCCCTCGGTCCGCACCGTCCAGCCGCGCGGCACGACGACCTTTATCTCGCCCATCCCCGCGTCGAGCTCCAGAAGGACCTCGCGGTGGCGGCACTCCGCCCGCGTGAAGTCGAGCACGATCCGCCCCAGCGTGGTCTTGGCGGTGACCCGCTCCGGCACCACCCAGTGGCCGTCCTGCCGGATGTCCCCGGCGACCGTCCTGAGCGACAGCGGCTCCCGGTCGCTCGGGGCCAGGCCCTCGGCCTCCTGGCCGGGCAGGTCCGCGACCAGTGCCTCCAGATCGCCGTAGGTCTTGGCGGCGAAGGCCTTCTCCAGCCGCTCGTCCAGCTCCTCCAGGTCGATGCGGCCGTCGCCGGCGGCCTCGCGCAGCCGTTCGGCCACCGCCTCGCGGTCGGTGTGCCCGGCGCGCAGTTCCGAGCCGGGACGGGGGCGGGGCGCGGGGAGGTCGGTCATGCCCGCCATCTTAGGAGCGCCGCCCCGCCCGGCGGCACGGCGTCCTAGACTCGACGGCGATGAGCAGCCTCTTCGACGACAGCTTCCTGGCCGACCTCGAGCCCTCCGGGGACGAGGAGCCGCCGCCCCCGCCGGAGGAGGCGTCCGCGCCGCCGGAGGACGGTGTCCCCGACGACCTCTTCGCGGGCGCCTTCGGCGCGGGCGGGGCGCGCGACGCCTACTACGGCAACGGCGCGGCCCGTCCCGTCGTCGACCCGGCCGCCCTGCTGGAGGGGCTCAACGACCAGCAGCGCGCCGCCGTGGTGCACACCGGCTCGCCCCTGCTGATCGTCGCGGGCGCCGGATCCGGCAAGACGCGGGTGCTCACCCACCGCATCGCGCACCTGCTGGGCGCGCGCGGCGTCCACCCCGGGGAGATCCTCGCGATCACCTTCACCAACAAGGCCGCGGGCGAGATGAAGGAGCGCGTGGCGGAGCTGGTCGGCCCGCGCGCGCAGTCGATGTGGGTCTCCACCTTCCACAGCGCGTGCGTGCGCATCCTGCGGCGCGAGAGCAAGAAGCTCGGTTTCACCTCCAGCTTCTCGATCTACGACGCCGCCGACTCCCGCCGTCTGATGGCGCTGGTCTGCCGCGATCTGGAGCTGGACCCCAAGCGCTTCCCGCCCAAGTCGTTCAGCGCCCAGGTGTCGAACCTGAAGAACGAGCTGGTCGACGAGGAGGACTTCGCGGCGCGGGCAACTGGGGGCACCTCCCAGGCCGGAGGCTCTGGGGGAGGCTTCGAGAAGACGCTGGCCGAGGCGTACACGATGTACCAGGCGCGGCTGCGCGAGGCCAACGCCCTGGACTTCGACGACATCATCATGACGACCGTCCACCTGCTCCAGGCGTTCCCCGACGTCGCCGAGCACTACCGCCGCCGCTTCCGTCATGTACTGGTCGACGAGTACCAGGACACCAACCACGCCCAGTACACCCTGATCAGGGAGCTGGTGGGCGTGGACGGCGACGAGGGGGACACGGCCGGAGGCGGGCGCGCCGAGCTGTGCGTGGTCGGCGACGCCGACCAGTCGATCTACGCCTTCCGCGGCGCCACCATCCGCAACATCCTCCAGTTCGAGGAGGACTACCCGGACGCGACCACCATCCTGCTGGAGCAGAACTACCGCTCCACCCAGACCATCCTCTCGGCCGCCAACGCCGTCATCGAGCGGAACGAGAACCGCCGCCCGAAGAACCTGTGGACCGACGCCGGGGCGGGCTCGCGCATCACGGGCTACGTGGCCGACACCGAGCACGACGAGGCGCAGTTCGTCGCCGAGGAGATCGACCGGCTGACGGACGCGGGCGAGACGAAGGCGGGCGACGTCGCCGTCTTCTACCGCACCAACGCCCAGTCCCGTGTCTTCGAGGAGGTCTTCATCCGGGTCGGCCTGCCGTACAAGGTCGTCGGCGGAGTGCGCTTCTACGAGCGCAAGGAGGTCCGCGACGTCCTGGCGTACCTGCGGGTGCTGGCCAACCCCGAGGACGCGGTGCCGCTGCGCCGCATCCTCAACGTCCCCAAGCGCGGCATCGGCGACCGGGCCGAGGCGATGATCGAGGCGCTGGCGCTGCGCGAGAGGATCACCTTCCCGCAGGCGCTGCGCCGGGTCGACGAGGCGTACGGCATGGCGGCCCGCTCGGCCAACGCCGTCAAGCGCTTCAACGCGCTGATGGAGGACCTGCGCACGGTCGTGGAGTCCGGGGCCGGGCCGGCGACCGTGGTGGAGGCGGTGCTGGAGCGCACCGGATACCTGGCGGAGCTTCAGGCCTCCACCGATCCGCAGGACGAGACCCGGGTGGAGAACCTCCAGGAACTGGCCGCCGTGGCGCTGGAGTTCGAGCAGGAGCGCGGCGAGAACCCGGGCACGCTCGCGGAGTTCCTGGAGCAGGTGGCACTCGTCGCCGACTCCGACCAGATTCCGGACGAGGACACCGAGGGATCGGGCGTGGTGACGCTGATGACGCTGCACACCGCCAAGGGCCTGGAGTTCCCGGTCGTCTTCCTGACCGGGATGGAGGACGGCGTCTTCCCGCACATGCGGACCCTGGGCAAGACCAAGGAGCTGGAGGAGGAGCGGCGCCTGGCGTACGTCGGCATCACGCGGGCGCGCGAGCGGCTCTACCTCACGCGCTCGGCGATGCGCAGCGCATGGGGGCAGCCCGCGTACAACCCGCCCTCCCGCTTCCTGGAGGAGATCCCGGAGCAGTACCTGGAGTGGAAGCGCACGGGGCCGATGGCCGCGCCGGGCGCCGGGGCGAGGGGCGGGGCCGGGGGGCTGTCGTCGACGGCGTCCTCCCTCTCGTCGTCGCTGTCCTCGTCGTTCCCGTCCGGCCCGGCGGCCTCGCGGCGGCGCGGTCCGAGCGGCTTCGCCACGGGCCGGGCCAAGGACCGCCCGGCCGTCGCGCTGGAGGTCGGGGACCGGGTGACGCACGACAGCTTCGGGCTGGGCAGGGTCGTGGCCGTGAAGGGCAGCGGGGACAACGCGGAGGCGACGATCGACTTCGGCGGCGACAAGCCGAAGCGGCTGCTGCTGCGGTACGCCCCGGTGGAGAAGCTCTGAGGGAGCCCCGGGCGGGCCCCGGGCCCCGAGGGGTTCCGGGCCCGCGGCCCCGCACCGGCTCCGGGCCGGCCGCGGGCCCTCGGCCCCGGCTGACGGTGCCTTGGGTGCCGGCCCCGCGCCGGCCGGGGCGGGCGCGGCCGGGCGGAATCAGGTGGGGTCGAGCCCCTGGGCACGGAACCAGGGCAGCGGGTCGATGGCCGCGCCGCCGGCCGGCCGCACCTCGAAGTGCAGATGGGGACCGGTGGAGTTCCCGGAGTTGCCGGAGTAGGCGATGGTGTCGCCGGCCTTGACGTAGCCGGAGCGGATCCGGGTGCTGCTCAGATGGCAGTACCAGGTCTCGGTCCCGTCGGGCGCGGTCACTATCGCCATGTTGCCGTAGGCGCTGTTCCACTGGGTCCTGACCGTGCCGTCGGTGGCGGCCATGACCGGGGTGCCGTAGGAGACGGGGAAGTCCAGGCCCGTGTGCAGCGACATCCAGTTGATGCCTGCCTGCCCGTAGTACGCGCTGAGCCCCTGCTGGGCCACCGGGAGCGCGAACTTGGGGCGCATCGCCTCCTTGCGCGCAGCCTCGGCCACCTTGCGTTTGCGCTCGGCCTCCTGGCGTTCCTTGAGGTCGATGCGCTCCTGGGTGCGGCTGGCGCGGTCGGCGAAACCCTCGGCCTCGTCGGAGAGTCCGGCGAGCTGGGTGTCGAGCTTGCTGTTGGCAGCCCTGGACTTGACGGCGGAGACGGCGTCGGGGGCGGCCTGGGCGGTGGTGTCCTCGGCCTCGTCGCCGACACCGCTGACGGAGGCGGCGGCCACGGCGGTCACGCCCATGACGCAGACGGACGGCACGGCGACGGTGAGCAGCGCCGAGCGCTTCGGCCGCGCCGAGCGGCGGCGGCGCGAGCCGGCCGGACGTGCCGGCGGCCCGGACCTCCGCGAATCCTCCTCGTGCTCCTCCGGTCCGGCCGGGCCGGGGAGGTCGAGGGGGTCGGAGGTGCCGGGCCGCTCGGTGGAGTCGGTGGGTTCGGCGGACTCGGCGGGCTCGGCCGGTCCGTGGCCGGGTTCGGGTTCGGGCGCGGGGAAGGTGCCGGTTCCGTCCGCGTCGGCGGGGGAGTGGGCGCCGTACCCGGCGTATTCGCCGTACTGGTCGTACTCGCCGTATCCGGTGTCGGTGTGCTCGCCGTATCCGGTGTGCTCGCCGTACTGGTCGTACTCGCCGTTCTCGCCGTGGAACCGTCCGTCGCCGGCCCCGGGCTCCACCGTGGGGTAGGAGCCGGAGTCGTCCCAGGAGCCGGCGGGGTAGCCGTCGTAGGCGGCGTGCTGCCCGGTGTCCCCGCTCCAGGGGGTGTCGGGCTGGGCCGCCGGGCCGGTGTGGACACCCGTGCCGTAGCCGGTCTCCGCCCAGCCGTGGCCGCTGCCGTCCGGGGACTCGGCGGGCTGCGCCGGGGCGTGCGTCCAGGAGCCGGCGGGGTAGCCGTCGTAGGCGGCGTGCTGCCCGGTGTCCCCGGCCCATCCGTCGCCCGAGGAGAACCGCTGGTCGGCGGGGGACTGGGAGATGTCGCCCGGCATCGCCCCGAAGAGGGGGTCGCCGTCGCCGTACGCGGCGCCGAGGGCGTCGGAGGTGCCGGTGACGTAGCCGTACGGGGTGTCCTGCGAGCCCTGGTAGCCGTACGCGGACTGGTCGTACGGGGAGCCGTAGGGGCCGTACGAGGAGTCGGCGGGGGAATCGGCGGGGGTCGAGACTCCCGACAGGTGACGGTCGTTCACCACCAACTTCTCTTTCGCCTCGACGACAGGGGCGGAGCAGTGCGGCGACTGTACCCGGCGGTATGCGACGGCGACAATCTTCGGCAGGTTTCGGACGGCCGGGAAACGGGCATTCGGTCGCCTTTCGGTGGACTACGGATCAGTACTTGGCCACACGTTCGAAATAAGTTCGAATAAATTGGGCTCCGGAAGGCGCCGAATCGGCACCGGAGACCCGTGAATTCCCGTGCGGGGACGCGGAGATACGGATATGCGCAAAAATCCGCGGGAGGGCGTCCGGGAAGCGGCGGCGGAGAGGAGGGGCCCGGACCGGGGCCGGTCAGGCGGCCCCGGCGGATCCCCGCTCCGCCCGCCTCGCCCGTTCCCCGCGGTGCGGCGCTTCCGCGGCCAGCTCCCGCCGGATCCCGGCGGCGACCTCCCAGTGCGCCGGAAGCGTCAGATGCCCCAGGCCGCTCACGCGCACACTGCGGGAATCCAGGTCGGGGTGGTCGAGCCGGGCGGTCTCCACGGGGACCATGAGCTGGTCCAGGTCGCTCCAGAAGGCCACGAAGCGGGTGCGGCAGCCCGGCGCGGGACCGGCCAGTTCCTCGATCACATCGGAGTCCGGCCGGAGTTGGCGCACGATCGGATGGGCCGACATCAGCGGCGCCACCCGGGTGCCGGAGTGCGGGGTGCCGAGGGTCACCAGGGTGCGGACGCGGGCGTCGCCGCCCATCCGCTGGGCGTAGTGGCGGGCGATCAGGCCGCCCAGACTGTGCCCGACCACGTCGATGCGGCGGCTGCCGGTGCTCTCGCAGACCTCCTCGACGTACTCCGCCAGGCGCTCCGCGGCGCAGCGCACGTCGCAGGTCAGAGGGGAGTAGTTGAAGGCGCGGATGTCGCGCCAGCCGTTGCGCACCAGTGAGCGGCGCAGCAGGGTGAACACCGAGCGGTTGTCGACGAAGCCGTGCAGCAGCAGAACGGGAGGGCAGCCCCTCCCCTCACGGCTTCCCGTGTCGCCCGCGCCCTCCTTCCCCCGCCTGCCCCCGGGCGGGGACCCCGGGCACACCCGCTCGTCCTCCTCGCCCGCGCCTGTGGAGGGAGCCGGTGCGCACCGTTCCTGTGCCATGCCCGCGGGGTAGAGCAGGGTGCGGCTCGCCAGGGAGGCGGCCTCCAGCGCGGCGGCCCGCAGCTCGCGAGGTGCGAAGGGGATCAGGGACAGCGGCAGGGCGCCGAGGAACGAGGCGGACTGGAAGGGCAGCGCCCTGGTGACCCTCATGCCGTCGACCTCCTCCCGGTGGCACGCGCCGGGCATATATGGTCGTATGCCCCTTTGGGGGGCGGCTGATGCGGGGCGGACGCGGATCGCCGGAGCGCGGAGCCGCGGACCGCCCCGGAAGCCGCCGCGAACCCCGTGGGGAACCGGCCGTGGCGGCAGGCTTCCCGTGTGATTTCCCCCTCCCTCCTTACCGGGGAACTGCCGGGTGGGGGATGCTGGCGATAACGTTCGTTCACCGGGTAACCGCCCACTGACAGATGGTCGGGCGGGCCGGCCGGGCAGCAGTCGTTATGGGAGGCAGTGATGGGTGTGTCGGGTCCGATCCGCGTGGTGGTCGCCAAGCCGGGGCTCGACGGCCACGATCGCGGCGCCAAGGTGATCGCACGGGCGCTGCGCGATGCCGGTATGGAGGTCATCTACACCGGCCTGCACCAGACGCCCGAGCAGATCGTGGACACCGCGATCCAGGAGGACGCCGACGCGATCGGCCTGTCCATCCTCTCCGGCGCCCACAACACGCTCTTCGCCAAGGTCCTGGAGCTGCTGCGGGAGCGCGACGCGGCGGACATCAAGGTCTTCGGCGGCGGCATCATCCCCGAGGACGACATCCCGCCGCTCAAGGAGCAGGGGGTCGCAGAGATCTTCACCCCCGGGGCGCCCACCGGCGAGGTGGTGGAGTGGGTGCGCTCCCACGTGCGTTCCGTGGCCGCCTGACCCCGGCCGGAGCACGCGCGGCCCGCAGCAAGGGCGTACGGCCCCGGCGCACCGGGCCCGGCGCACGGGCCGCTCCCCGGGAGAGCGTGGCGGGGCGGGCGCGGCTCACACGCGTTCCGCGTCGGCCCGCCCCCGCGCGGGGCCGCCGCCCCCCGGCGGCTCGAGCTCCGCGAGCATCGTGGCGCGCAGGCGGAGCGTGGCCACCAGCCGCTGGAACGCCTCGGCCCAGTAGCCGCCCGCGCCCGGTGAGCCGTCCTCGGGCTCGTCCGGGACCGCGGCCAGCGGGGCGAGGCGGTCGGCCTCGCCCGGGTCCAGACAGCGCTCGGCCAGGCCCAGCACCCCGCTGAAGCTCCATGGATAACTGCCCGCGTCCCGGGCGATCTCCAGCGCGTCCACCACGGCCCGCCCCAGCGGCCCGGCCCAGGGAACCTCGCAGACGCCCAGCACCCGGAACGCCTCGGACAGGCCGTGGGCGGCTATGAACTCCGCCGCCCACCGAGCCCGCTCCGGGGCCGGCAGCAGCGCCAGCAGCTTCGCCGGGTCGCCCGGGGCCGCCGCCATCGGGGCGGACGGCCCGCGCAGCAGTGCCCGCGCCCACGCGGTGTCCCGCAGGCGCACGGCGGCCCGCGCCCAGGCGCCGTGCAGGTCCGCCTCCCAGCCGTCGGCGACGGGCAGCGCCGTGATCCGGTCGGGCGTACGGCCGCCCAGATGCTCCGGCCAGGTGTCCAGCGGCGCGGCCTCCACCACCTGCACCAGCCACCACGACCGCTCGCCGCGGCCCGGCGGCGCCCCGGGCACCACGCCGTCGCGCCGCATGCCCGGGTCGCACTCGTACGGCGCCTCGACCACGAGCCGGTCCGGCCGGCCGGTACGGTCCAGCGCGACGCAGGATCGGGCCCGGGCCGCCATCCGCGCCGCGAGCGCGGAGGAGGGCAGTGCCGACAGCAGTTCGGCGGCGGTGCTCCGGACGTTGCGGCTGCGGTCCGCCAGCGCACGCTCCAGGAACTCCTCGTCCTCCGGCGACAGGCCCTCGCGCAGCGAGTCCAGGAACATCAGCCGGTCCTCGGCCCGCTCCTCGGCCCAGGTGCCGGCCAGCAGCTCGCGGGCCGCCGCCGGATCACGGCGCCGCAGGGACAGCAGCAGCGCCGACCGCTCGGCGAACAGGCCCTCCTCCCACAACCGCCGTACGGCGCCGCCGTCCACGGTGTCCGAGCCCTGCGCGCCCCCCGCGGCGTCCGGGGGCGGAACGGGGCCGCGCCCGGGGCGGCCGCGCAGCGCGAACCGCCAGTCCGGATTGAGGCGCGCCAGCCACAGGGCCCGCGGTCCGCCCAGGGCGAGCGCACCCGCGCGCAGGTCCGTGCGCGCACGGGCCGCGTCCAGCAGGGCGGGCAGCTGCCGGGCCGGGGCACGGTAGCCGTGGGCGCACGCGGCGGCCAGCCACTGCGGCAGCAGTTCGGCGAGGTCGGGCACGGTGCCCCGGCGCCCGCCGCCCGTGCCGGGACGGTCGGCGAGGAGCAGGGACAGCCGCCGGGCGGCGGCCGGCGGCAGCGGCGGACGCGGGTCCCGCGGCGCCGGCTCCGGCCGGGGCGCGGCGGGGGCGGGCCGCAGCCCGGCCCTCCGCCGCACCGTCTCCACCGCGGCGGCGTCCAGCAGCGCCTCGACCGAGCCGCCGGGCGGTGTGCGCCGCTCCGCGCCCAGCAGCGCGGCGCCCACCAGCTCCCCCCAGCTCACCGCGCACCGCCCGGCACGTCCGGCGAGGTGAGCGGCACGGCGGCCGCCGCCTCCGGTCCCGGCACGGCCTCCGTCCCCGGGCTCGGCCAGACGGTGTACGGGACGAAACCCCGGTGGCCGCACTCGCCGAACACCGTGACCGGCTCACCGCCCGAGACGGCGGCGAGCCGCCACATCCGGGAGCGCACCCCCGCCGCCTTTGCCACCGGCAGCGCGGAGCCGCCCTCGTCGGCCAGCTGCCAGCCCTCCCCGGCCGGCACGGGCACCACGCCGGCCAGGACCGCCGGCCAGCCCTCCAGCCAGGGGTCGCCGCACAGCGCGGCGCCGTAGGAGGCCAGCGCGTCGTGCACGCCGGCCCCCGGCGGCCGACCGCCCGGCCCGGGCTCCGCGTACCGCTCACCGAGAGCGGCGCGCAGCGCCGGGGCGCCGGGGTAGTAGGCGAGACCGGCGTCCACCGAGCCCCCCACCGGCAGCGGCGGCTCCGGCAGCCCGCCGGCGGCGAACGACAGCACCAGTGCCGTGCGCCCGGTCCGCCGCCCGTACAGCCAGACCCGGCGGGCCGCGACCCTCCCCTCCTCGGTGTCGTGCCGGCCCAGCACCAGCCAGTGGTCGCGCACCACCGCGTCGCGGCCGGCCAGCACCTCGGCCGCCCGGGTGGTGATACCCACCCGGGAGCGCACGGTCGCGGCCAGCGGCTCCGGCAGCCCGCCGATGTTCGTGAACCCCCGGCCCAGCAGGTGCAGCAGGGCGCACTCCTCCAGCATCCGGGACGGCCAGCCGGGGCCCGAGCCGGGGACGGTCCCCAGCTCCCGCACCCGGGCGGCCAGCCCGGGCGCCTGGGCGTCCACCATGCGGGCGGCCGTCTCCTCCCAGACGTCGCTGCCCGCCTCCCCCGCCGACCGCTCCAGGTCCGCCAGACCGCCGCGCAGCAGGTCCGCCAGCCGGTGCTCCAGCTCGGCGGTGCCCGCCGCGATCCGCCCGGCCCGACGCTCGGCGCGCCGCCGCGCCGCCTCCGGGCCGGCGGAGGCCGCCGCCCGCTCCCCGGCGCGGGCGGCGGCCTCCCCTCTTGCCCCGGCTTCTCCGGGCTCCCCGGCACACGGCCGGGGAGCCCCCGCTCCCGCGGGAGCGGGGTCAGACGCCGGCGCCTGCCCCCGCTCCGCAGGCCGCCGCGATCCCCCTGTGCTCATGTGCCCCTCGCTCTCCCCGTACGGACGCGTGGTTGTCGTCGCCACCGATGCCGCAGTTCTCACCGACCGGAAACACAAGCTCGCTCTCTGTGCGGTGAACCATGTGGACGACCGTACGAGCCGCCACTGACAATCCGCCTCCGAGCGCCTCCGGCCGCTTCCGGCCGTCTCCGGCCGTCTCCGGCCGTCTCCGGTCGTCCCCGGGCGGCGTCCGGACGGGCCGGGGAGGGCGGCCGCGGGATCGCCGCGGGGATTGTCAGTGGGCCCGTGCATCGTGGGACCGACACGCGAAAGCCGCATGCGAGGGGGAAACGTGACCGCCACCAGCGCACCGGCCGCTCTGCGGCCCCACGCCGAGGAGGCCTTCGCCGGGGAGCTGGGCGCCCTGGCCGCGGCGGACGACCGGCCGCGCCCCGAGCGGTGGAGGCTGTCGCCGTGGGCCGTCGCCACCTACCTGCTCGGCGGCACCCTGCCGGACGGCACGGTCATCAGCCCCAAGTACGTCGGCCCGCGCCGGATCGTGGAGGTGGCCGTCGCCACGCTGGCCACCGACCGGGCTTTGCTGCTGCTCGGGGTGCCCGGCACCGCCAAGACCTGGATGTCGGAGCATCTGGCGGCGGCCGTCAGCGGTGACTCCACGCTGCTGGTCCAGGGCACGGCGGGCACCGCCGAGGAGGCGGTCCGCTACGGCTGGAACTACGCGCGGCTGCTGGCCGAGGGACCCAGCCGCGGGGCCCTGGTGCCCAGCCCCGTCATGCGGGCCATGTCCGGCGGCGCGGTCGCGCGGGTCGAGGAGCTGACCCGTATGCCGGCCGATGTGCAGGACACCCTGATCACGATCCTGTCGGAGAAGACGCTGCCGGTACCGGAGCTGGGCGAGGAGGTCCAGGCCGTCCGCGGCTTCAACCTGATCGCCACGGCCAACGACCGCGACAGGGGCGTCAACGAGCTGTCCAGCGCGCTGCGCCGCCGCTTCAACACCGTCGTCCTGCCGCTGCCCGGGACGCCCGAGGAGGAGGTGGACATCGTGGCCCGGCGCGTGGAGCAGATAGGGCGCTCCCTGGACCTGCCGGCCGTCCCCGAGGGCGTCGACGAGATCCGGCGGGTGGTCACCGTCTTCCGAGAGCTGCGCGACGGCGTCACCATCGACGGCCGCACCAGGGTCAAGTCGCCGTCGGGCACGCTGTCGACGGCCGAGGCCATCTCGGTGGTCACCGGAGGGCTGGCCCTGGCCGCCCACTTCGGCGACGGGGTGCTGCGCGCGGACGACGTGGCCGCGGGCGTCCTCGGCGCGGTCGTCCGCGACCCGGCCGCCGACCGGGTGGTGTGGCGGGAGTACCTGGAGGCGGTCGTCCGGGAGAGGGAGGGCTGGAAGGACTTCTACCGGGCCTGCCGGGAGGCGGGCGCATGAGCGTGCCCGGCACCGGGGCGGCGGTCGCCGCCCCGGGCGGAATCGCGGGTGCGGCGGGTGCCGCGCCGCCGCCGGGGCCGCTGCTGCTGGGCGTGCGCCACCACGGCCCCGGCTCGGCGCGGGCCGTCCTGGCGGCGCTGGAGGCCCACCGTCCGGCGGTGCTGCTGGTGGAGGGACCGCCGGAGGCCGACGCGGTGGCGGGGCTCGCGGCGCACGAGGAGATGCGCCCGCCGGTCGCGCTGCTGGCCCATGCGGTGGACGACCCGGGCCGCGCCGCGTTCTGGCCGCTGGCCGGGTTCTCCCCGGAGTGGGTCGCCCTCCGCTGGGCGCTGGAGCACGGGGTGCCGGTGCGGTTCTTCGACCTGCCCGCGGCCCACACCCTGGCCCTCGGGGACGAGGGCGGGGAGCGGAAGGAGGACGGGCCGGCCGGGGAGCCGCGCCTGGACCCGCTGCGGGTGCTCGCCGAGGCGGCCGGCCACGACGACCCCGAGCGCTGGTGGGAGGACGTCGTCGAGCACCGCGGTGTGCGGCCGGCCCGTACCGCCGGGGCCCGCCCCGCCGATCCGTACGCGCCCTTCACCGCCCTCGCCGACGCCATGACCGCCCTGCGCCAGGCCCGCGAGGGCGCCCCCGGCGCTCCCGCGGGCGCCTCCTTCGGAGGCGCGGGCCACCGGCGCGACGCGGTGCGCGAGGCCCATATGCGGCTGCGGCTGCGGGAGGCGTGCGGTCGGTTCGGCGGCGACCGGGTCGCCGTGGTCTGCGGCGCCTGGCACGTACCGGCCCTCGCCGCGAGGACGACCGTCACCGCCGACCGGCGGCTGCTGAAGGGCCTGCCGAAGGTGCGGACGGAGATCACCTGGGTGCCGTGGACCAACGAGCGGCTGGCCCGGCGCAGCGGCTACGGCGCGGGGATCACCTCGCCCGGCTGGTACGGCCATCTGTTCGCCGCGCCCGACCGGCCCGTCGAACGGTGGATGACCGAGGCCGCCCGGCTGCTGCGCGAGGAGGGCCGCATCGGGGCTCCGGCGCACTCGAAACCCCCGGCGTCCCCACCGTCCCCGGTGTCCTCGGTGTCCGTGGCGCACGTCATCGAGGCGGTACGGCTCGCCGACACCCTGGCGGCCCTGCGCGGACGCCCGCTGCCGGGGCTCGCCGAGACGCTCGACGCGGTGCGGGCCGTGCTGTGCGAGGGCTCGGACGTGCCGCTCGCCCTCGTCCACGACCGGCTGGTCGTCGGGGACGCGCTCGGCACGGTGCCGCCGGAGGCTCCCGCCGTTCCGCTCCAGCGCGACCTCGCCCGCCTGCAGAGGTCGCTGCGCCTGGGACCCGAGGCGCGCGAGCGCGAACTCGAGCTCGATCTGCGGGAGGAGAACGCCGCGGCGCGCAGCAGGCTGCTGCACCGGCTGCGGCTGCTCGGCGTCGACTGGGGCGAACCGGTGCGCGGCCGAGCCGGCGGCACGGGCACCTTCCGCGAGACCTGGCGGCTGCGCTGGCGGCCGGAGCTGTCGGTGCGGATCGCCGAGGCCGGGGTGTGGGGCACCACCGTGGCCGCCGCGGCCGGCGCCCGGGCCGAGGCGCTGGCCCGCGACGCCGCCTCGCTGGCCGAGACCACCGAGCTGGCCGAACGCTGCCTGCTCGCCGGGCTGGGCGGGGCCCTGCCCGCGGTGATGCGCGCTCTCGCCGACCGCGCCGCCCTCGACACCGACGTCGGCCGCCTGGCCCGGGCCCTGCCCGCGCTGGTGCGCTCCGCGCGCTACGGCGACGTGCGCGGCACGGACGCCGCCGCGCTGCGCGAGGTCGCCGAGGGGATCGCCGAGCGGGTGTGCGTCGGCCTGCCGCCCGCCTGCGCGGGCCTCGGCGCCGCCGCCGCGGCCGAGATGCGCGGCCATCTGGACGCCGCCCACCGGGCGGTCGTCCTGCTGGCGGGGGAGGGGCTGCTCACGCGCTGGCGGTCGGTGCTGCGCACCCTCGCCGGGCGCGACCGGCCCCCGGCGGTCCCGGGGCTGCTCCGGGGCCGCTGCGTCCGGCTGCTGCTGGACGACGGGCGGCTCCCGGAGGAGGAGGCGGCCGGGCTGATGGGCCTGGCGCTCTCGCCGGGCGTCCCGCCACCGGACGCGGCCGGATGGATCGAGGGGTTCCTGGCGGACGGCGGCATGCTGCTCGTCCACGACGAGCGGCTGCTGGCCCTGGTGGACGACTGGCTCACGGGGATACCGGGGGAGGCGTTCACCGGCGTACTGCCGCTGCTGCGGCGGACGTTCGCCGCGCACGGGCCGGGGGTGCGGCGCACCGTCGGCGAACTGGTCCGGCGCGGTACGCGGGCGCCGGGCGGCGCGGCGGTATGGGAGGCCGTCCCCGGTTTCGGGGAGGAGCCGGACCAGGAGCGGGCCGGCGCCGTACTGCCCACCCTGCGGCTGCTGCTGGGGGATCGGGCGGAGGGCGCCGGGCGGGGCGGCGCGGAGGGGGAGGAGGCGACCGCACGGTGAACGAACCGGCCACGGCGGCGGACACGGCCACGGGTACGGCCACGGGCACGGCCACGACGGCGGACGCGGCGGCCGGCGGTACGGACGGGCGGGACGACGGCGAGCGGCTGCGGCGCTGGCGGCTGGTCCTGGGCGGCGGTGGGGAGCCCGACGGCACCGGCCGCGCCCTGACCGGCCGGGACGCGGCCATGGACCGCGCTCTCACCGCCCTCTACGGGGACGAGGAGGACGGCGGCGCCCGGCCGGGGCCGAGGTCCGCGGGGCTGGGCGCCTCGGCACCGGGCGTGGCCCGCTGGCTGGGCGACGTCCGGGACTGCTTCCCGGCCTCCGTCGTCCAGGTGATGCAGCGGGACGCCGTCGACCGGCTGGGCCTGTCGGCCCTGCTGACCGAACCGGAGCTGCTGGAGGCCGTCGAGGCGGACGTCCACCTCGCCGGCACACTGCTCTCCCTGGGCAGGGCGATGCCCGAGGAGAGCCGGGAGGCCGCCCGCGCGGTCGTCCGCAAGGTCGTCGGGGAGCTGGAGCGCCGGCTCGCGGCCCGCACCAGGGCGACGCTGTCGGGTGCTGCGGACCGGTCGGCGAAGGTGCGCCGCCCCCGCCACCGGGACATCGACTGGAACCGCACCGTCCGGGCCAACCTGGGGAACTACCTGCCCGAGTACCGCACGGTCGTGCCCGAGCGGCTGGTCGGCCACGGCCGCGCCTCCCGGGCGGTGCGCAAGGACGTCGTCCTGTGCGTCGACCAGTCCGGCTCGATGGCCGCTTCGGTCGTCCACGCCTCCGTCTTCGGGGCCGTGCTCGCCTCGATGCGGTCGGTCTCCACCCGGCTGGTCGTCTTCGACACCTCCGTCGTGGACCTCACCGACCTGCTCGACGACCCCGTCGACGTCCTGTTCGGCACCAGGCTCGGCGGCGGCACCGACATCAACCGCGCGCTCGCCTACTGCCAGTCGCGTATCACCCGGCCCGCCGAGACCGTCCTCGTCCTCATCAGCGACCTCCACGAGGGCGGCATCCGCGGCGAGATGCTCAAGCGGGTCGCCGCGATGACGAGCGCGGGCGTGCGGTTCGTGACGCTCCTGGCGCTCTCGGACGAGGGCGCCCCCGCCTACGACCGGGAGCACGCCGCGGCGCTGGCCGCGCTCGGCACGCCCGCCTTCGCCTGCACCCCCGACCACTTTCCGGAGGTGATGGCGGCGGCGATCGAGGAGCGCCCCCTGCCGATACCGGGGGAGTGACCGAGCGGGGAATTTCGTGGTCCTCCCGTGACGGAATCGAGGGGAATCCGCGGACAGGCACGCGACGGGAGGACCGTCCGCTCCGGGAAAGCGATTCCCCGGCCTTTTCGGGCCCTTCCGTTCCGCGGCGGGCGTCAGGGTCGAAAGCGGCGGCCGGCGCGGCCGGGACGAAGTCCCGCACCGCACCCGTAGAACTTTCACACGGTGGGCGGGCGGTGATTCCCCCATGTCGCCGTCGCTTGACATGTCCGGAATGCCTTATCCGGCGCGGTGGGCGGAATGTCCTGGTGTATCCTGCGGAAACCGTGATCCGTGCGGCGCATTCTCTCCGTTTCATGGAGGACGTGAAACCGTCCGGTGGCCGAAAAGGTACGTCGATCGCCCGGTCGGAGATGCTGTGCGGCAAGAGATTCCGGAGGGATTGGCCAGGTCAGCCGATCGCGTGTTTTCATCGTCCGCACCACGGCGGTCATATGAACGGTGACCGGTTTTCGGCTGCCGGACCGTCATGGGGGTGGCCGGGTCGCGTTTTCCGCCGGCCCGCCCCACGCCACCCGGAAACTCCTCCGCGAACGAAGGGAAAACACGCCATGCGCGAGCACCTCGAGACCCGCGAGATCGACGACGCCGAGCTGGACGGCGTCTCCGGCGGCGTCGTCAGCATCTCCGGCGGCGTGGCCGGCGCCGTCCTCAGCGACGTCTCCGGCGTCGTGGGCGCCGTGTCCTCCCTCAACACCGTCCAGGCCGCGACCGGCGTCGCCGGCTCGCTCCCGGGCAGCGTCTCCGGCGTCACCGGCGTCCAGACCGAGGCCAACATCGCCGGTCTCTGACAGCGGCGTCCGCACGGGCCGCCGGCCCGTGCGCCGTGAGGCCCCGCAGGTGCGCGTACGCGCCGTGAGGCCGCACCGAACCCCGGAGCTCCCCCTGGTTCCGGGGTTCACGGCTGTCCGCCCGGGCCCCGCCGGAGGCGCCCCGCGCCACCACCCCGCGCCGCCGTCCGCCCGCGTCCGCGCCCCGGCCCGCCCCGTGTGCCGGGGCTACCGCGGTACCCGCCCCCGAGGAACGCAGTCGAAGGAGGCAGCCCGTGCAGTTCCGGAAGAAGGCGCTCTCCAAGCTGCAGTCGCCGGAGGAACTCGACCTGCCCGTGCGCTTCGCGCGCCCCCAGGGCCGGCTCGCCCTGGCCGTCACGGTCGTGGTCATGGCCGTCGCCGGCCTGTGGGCCGTCAACGGCTCGGTGTCCGCCAAACTGGACGCCCCCGGCCTCCTCGCCCGCCCCGGAGGCAGTTACACGCTGCAGAGCCCGGTCTCCGGCCAGATCACCGAGGTCCTCGCCGAGGAGGGCGAACTGCTGCGCCCGGACGCGCCCCTGCTCAGGGTCCGCACGGCACAGGGCGACCGGGCCGTACGCGCGGTGGCCGGCGGCCGGCTGACGGCCCTGGTCGCCGGAGTGGGCTCGGTCGTCAGGACCGGCGCGGACGTGGCGACCGTGGAACGCGTGGACGACCCGGACGACCCGCTGGTGGCCGTGCTGTACGTCCCCGGCGACAGCGGTGCGGCGGTCACCGAGGGCGCCCGGGTCGAGCTTGAGGTCCAGTCCGCCCCCCAGGAGGAGTTCGGCGTACTGCGCGGCCGGGTCGGGCAGGTGGGGCGGGCGCCCCAGACGGAGCGGCGGATCGCCGCCTTCCTGGGTGACGCCGAACTCGCCGCCCGGTTCGCCCGGCAGGGCAGCCCGGTGGCGGTGCTGGTGGAGCTGGAGCCCTCCTCCACCACCGGCTCCGGCTACCTCTGGTCCTCGGGCGACGGCCCACCGCACGCCCTCGAATCCAGGACACCGGTCACCGGCGCCATCCGCCTTCCGGCGCAGCGCCCCGTCGATTGGCTCCTCCCTTGACCGCCCCGCACGAACCGGCCCCGGCCGCACACGAGCCCGCCCCGTCCGCACCGGCGGCACAACAGCCCGTCCGGCTCCCACCCCCCGGCCACCGCCGCGGAAACGGCGGCCGCCGCGGCAACGGCCGTGGCAGCGGCCACGGCAACGCCCGCGGCGGGGGCGGCTCCCGCCGCGCCCCGCGCGGCCGGGCCGCCGCACCGGGGGCGGCCGTACGCGGCAGGACCCCCAGGGCCGTCCGCACCCCCACCGTGCTCCAGATGGAGGCGGTCGAGTGCGGCGCCGCCGCGCTGGCCATGGTGCTCGGCCACCACGGCCGCTTCGTCCCCCTGGAGGAGCTGCGCATCGCCTGCGGCGTCTCCCGCGACGGCTCCCGGGCCGGCAACATCCTCAAGGCCGCCCGCGGCTACGGGCTGCGGGCCAAGGGCATGCAGATGGACCTCGCGGCGCTCGCCGGACTGCGCGGACCGGCCATCCTGTTCTGGGAGTTCAACCACTACGTCGTCTACGACGGCATGGGCCGCCGCCTGGGCCGCCGCGGCGTGTACGTCAACGACCCCGGCAAGGGGCGGCGGTTCGTCCCCCTGGAGGAGTTCGACACCAGTTTCACCGGCGTCGTCCTCACCTTCGAGCCCGACGCGGGCTTCCGCGGCGGCGGCCGCAGGCCCGGCGTCCTGGGCGCCATGCCCGCCCGGCTGCGCGGCACCCGCGGCACCCTGCTGGCGGCCGTGCTCGCCAGCCTGCTGCTGGTGGCCGTCGGCGCGACGGTGCCCGCGCTGAGCCGCACCTACATCGACATGTTCCTCATCGGGGGGCAGTCCTCGCTGCTGGGCGTGCTCTTCGCGTCGATGGCGGCCGCCCTGGCGCTCACCGCCGTCCTCACCGGGATCCAGCAGGCCAACCTGCTGCGCGGGCACATCATCTCCTCCACCCTGGCCAGTGCCCGCTTCTTCCGGCACCTGCTGCGCCTGCCGGTGTCCTTCTTCACCCAGCGCAACCCCGCCGACCTCGTCCAGCGGCTGCAGTCCAACGACACGGTCGCCGAGACCCTCGCCCGCGACCTGGCCGCCGCGGGCGTGGACGCCGTGGTGGTCGTGCTCTACGCGGCGCTGCTGTGGACCTACGACCCGCAGCTGACCGTCGTCGGGGTCGGCGTGGCCCTGCTCAACGTGGTGGCCATGCGCGTCGTGCTCCATCTGCGCTCCACCGGCACCCAGAAGCTGCGCGCCGACCTCGCCCGGCTGACCAACACCTCCTACAGCGGCCTCCAGCTCATCGAGACCATGAAGGCCACCGGCGGCGAGCAGGGCTTCTTCCGCCGCTGGGCCGGTCAGCACGCGGCCACCCTCGACGTGCAGCAGCGGCTGGGCGTGCCCAGCGCGTGGCTGGCGGTCGCCGCGCCCGTGCTGGCCACGCTCAACAGCGCGCTGATCCTGATGATCGGCGGCCTGCGGGCGGTCGAGGGGCATCTGACGGTCGGTCTGCTCGTCGCCTTCCAGACCCTGATGACCAGCTTCACCGCGCCGATCACCCGCCTCAACGGGGTGGCGGGCCGGATCCAGGACTTCGCGGCCGATGTCGCCCGCCTGCGGGACGTGGAGAACTTCCCCGTCGACCCGCTCTACACGCGGCGTGAGCCCGTCCCCAGCACCCGGCGCCTGACGGGCCATGTGGAGCTGGAGGACATCACCTTCGGCTACAGCCCCCTGGACCCGCCGCTGCTGAAGGGCTTCTCGCTCACCGTCGGCCCCGGCCGGCAGGTCGCGCTCGTCGGCGGCTCCGGCAGCGGCAAGTCCACCGTCTCCCGGCTGATCTCCGGCCTGCACACCCCCTGGGAGGGGGCCGTCCGCATCGACGGGATGCGGCTGGAGGACATCCCGCGCGGCGCGCTGGCGGCTTCGGTGTCCTTCGTCGACCAGGACGTCTTCCTCTTCGAGGGCACCGTCCGCGACAACGTCGCGCTGTGGGACCCCTCCATCCCGGACGAGGCCGTCGTCGCGGCCCTGAAGGACGCCGCCGTGTACGACGTGGTCGCCCGCCGCCCCGGCGGCATCCACAGCCGGGTCGAGCAGGGCGGCCGCAACCTCTCCGGCGGCCAGCGCCAGCGGCTGGAGATCGCCCGGGCGCTGGTGCGCCGCCCCAGCGTCCTGGTCCTGGACGAGGTGACCAGCGCGCTGGACGCGGTGACCGAGCAGACCATCATCGACAACCTGCGGCGGCGCGGCTGCGCCTGCGTGGTGATCGCCCACCGCCTGAGCACGGTGCGCGACAGCGACGAGATCGTCGTGCTCGACCGGGGCGCGGTCGTGGAGCGCGGCCGCCACGAGGACCTGGTCGCGGCCGGCGGGCCGTACGCCGAACTGGTCAGGGAGCACTGAGTTGACGACCCCCCACCTCCCGTACGTCCCCGACATCCCGCACACCCCGCGCGCCCCCCGTGCCCAGCACACCCCGCACGCCCCCCATGCCCAGCACGCCGACCCCGTCGTCGCGGCCCTGGGCGGTCTGGGCACGGCGGTCGGCTGCGCCGGCGTGCGCAGCCTGTCCCTGGAGGGCCCGCACGTGCTGTGGCTCGTCGTGGACGGGGCCCTGGACCTGTTCGCCGTCGGCTCGGCGAGCTCGGGCCACTGGCACTTCCTGGGCCGGCTGGAGGCGGGCACGCTGCTGCTGGGCCCGGTCGAGGGCCTCGAGCACACCCTGGTCGGCCGCCCCCTGGAGGGCTGCCGGCTGCACCGCGTCGAGCTGCGGGAGCTGCCCCACCCCGCCCGGGCCGCACCCTCGTGGAACGGGGACGGCTGGGACACCGGGCAGTGGACGGCGGGCCAGTGGGCCGGAGCGGGCACCGCGGCCGACGGCCGGGGGAGCGGCGCAGCCGGCCCGTGGGACGGGGCCCCCGGCCGGCTCAGCCCGCTGGAGCAGGCGTTCGCGCTCGGCATCGGCCGCGGCCTGCGGGTGCTCTACGAGGCGCCGCTGGACGGCCCCGCCCCCACCGACGGGCACGGGCCCCCGGCCGACGACGACGTCCTGTGGATGCACGTCGCCCCCGGCAGCGTGCTGTACGGCGCCGCCTACCAGGCGGAGGCCGCGGGCACGCTGCTGGTCGACACGGCGATGTGGCAGGGCATGGTCGACCAGCAGTACCGGCTGCTGTACGCCCTGGACCGCTGGATCGAGGAGCTGGAACGCACCCACGAGGACCGCACCGCGGCCGGCATCGAGGCCGGCGAGGCCGCCCGCACCCAGGCGGACCAGGCGCTGCTGGCCTCCATCGGCCGCCCCGGACGCACCCCCCGGCGCCGCGCGGGCGACGACGCGGTCCTCGCCGTCTGCCGGCTGGTGGCCGGGCGGGCCGGCATCACCCTGACCGAGCCGGGCGGCGCGGGCGGGGCGGACGCCGTCCCCGAGCGCACGGACCCGGTCGAGCGCATCGCGATCGCCTCCGGCGTGCGCACCCGCACCGTCAGGCTCACCGGACGCTGGTGGCGCGAGGACAGCGGCCCCCTGGTCGGCCGCCGCACCCGGGGCCCGGCGGGGCCGGAGTCCGGGGAGGGCACGCCCGTGGCGCTGCTGTGGCGGCGCGGCGGCTACGAGGCGGTGGACCCGGCCACCGGCGAACGCGAACGCGTCGGCAGCTCCAACGCGGCCCGCTTCGAGCCGCGTGCCGTGATGTTCTACCGCCCGCTGCCCGACCGCCCGCTGGGCCTGCCCGGACTGCTGCGCTTCAGCGTGCGCGGCACCCGCGCCGAGCTGCGCGACCTGGCCCTGGGCGGCCTGGTCGCCGTCGGCCTGGGCGCACTGGTGCCCATCGCCACCGGCAAGGTGCTCGGCGAGTACGTGCCCGGCGGCGAGACCGGGCTCATCGTGCAGACGGCCCTGGCGCTCATCGCCGCGGGCGTCGTCTCGGCCGCCTTCATGCTGATGCAGAACACCGCCGTCCTGCGGCTGGAGGGCCGTATCGAGGCGACGCTCCAGCCCGCCGTGTGGGACCGGCTGCTGCGGCTGCCGACGACGTTCTTCACGGGCCGCTCCACCGGCGAGCTGGCCGGCGCGGCCATGGGCGTCGGCGCCATCCGCCGGGTGCTCTCCGGCATCAGCACGGTGGCCCTGCAGGCGACCACCGTGGGCGCGGTCAACCTCGTCCTGCTGCTGGTCTACAGCGTGCCGCTGGCGCTGGCGGCGATCGCCCTGCTGCTGGTCGTCGCCGCGGTCTTCCTGGCGCTGGGGCTGTGGCAGCTGCGCTACCAGCGGCAGCTGGTGAAGCTCGGGCTCAAGCTGGACAACCGCGCCTTCCAGACCCTGCGCGGACTGCCCAAGCTGCGTGTCGCCGCGGCCGAGAGCTTCGCCTACGCCGCCTGGGCGCGGGAGTTCGCCCGTACCCGCGAGCTCCAGCGGCGCATCGGCCGGATCAGGAACGCCGTCTCCGTCCTCAACGCGGTCTACCTGCCGCTGTGCACGCTGGCGATGTTCATGCTGCTGGCCGGACCGGCCCGCGGCAGCATGTCCGCCGCGGAGTTCCTCACCTTCAACACCGCCGTGACGCTGATGCTGTCCTCGGCCACCCAGCTGACCGGCGCGCTGATCTCGGCCGCCGCGGTGCTGCCGATGTTCGAGCAGGTCAGGCCGATCCTGAACGAGCTGCCGGAGGTGGACGGCGGCAGTGTGCCGCCGGGCGAGCTGAGCGGCGCCGTCGAGGCCCGGCAGCTGACCTACCGCTACGGCGACGACGGCCCGCCGGTCCTGGACGGCGTGGACCTGAGGATCGGGCCGGGCGAGTTCGTCGCGATCGTCGGGGCCAGCGGCTGCGGCAAGTCGACGCTGCTGCGGCTGCTCATCGGCTTCGACCGGCCGGTCTCCGGCAGTGTGCTCTACGACGGCCAGGACCTGGCGGCCCTGGACCGGACGGCCGTGCGCCGCCAGTGCGGCGTCGTCCTGCAGAACGCCCAGCCGCTGACCGGCTCGATCCTGGAGTGCATCCGCGGCGCCGAGCCGTTCACGCCGGAGGAGGCGTGGGAGGCGGCCGCGATGGCCGGTCTGGCCGAGGACATCAAGGCCATGCCCATGGGCATGCACACCATGCTGTCGGACGGCGGCGGCACCATCTCCGGCGGCCAGCGCCAGCGGCTGATGATCGCCCAGGCGCTGATCCGCAGGCCGCGCGTCCTCTTCCTGGACGAGGCCACCAGCGCGCTGGACAACGAGGCGCAGAGCGTGGTCATGGCCTCCACCCGCGCCCTGCGCTGCACCCGCGTCGTCATCGCCCACCGGCTGTCGACCGTCATGGACGCCGACCGGGTGATCGTCATGTCGGACGGCCGGGTGGTGCAGCAGGGGGCTCCCGCGGACCTGCTCGCCGACACCGGCGGCCTCTTCCACGAGCTGGTCCGCCGCCAGCTCGGCTGACCCGGCCCGGTCCCGGCCCCTGCCGGGAGGCCCGTCCGGAACCCGCCCGGAACCCCGCCCGGACGGCCCCGGCGGCCGGCCGGGGCCCGTACCGCCGCGGCGCCTCATACCCGGGCCGGGAGGACGGTGTCTGTGACGGTTGTCACCGCACGGGTGTGAGCTGCGATTTATGCCGGGCACACCGACGGGACTAACCTGCAAGGCGGACATGCCGCGCGCTCCGCAGACGCCGCGGCCACGCGGCACGCCCACGCTGACAACGAACCGCGACACCACAACTAGGGACGGACGCGCGTGGACCTGTTCGAGTACCAGGCGAGGGATCTCTTCGCCAAGCATGACGTACCGGTGCTGGCCGGTGAAGTCATCGACACGCCCGAGGCGGCGCGCGAGGTGACCGAGCGACTCGGCGGTCGCGCGGTCGTCAAGGCGCAGGTCAAGACCGGCGGCCGGGGCAAGGCCGGCGGTGTGAAGCTGGCCTCCGACCCGGACGACGCCGTCGAGAAGGCCCGCCAGATCCTGGGCATGGACATCAAGGGCCACACCGTTCACAAGGTGATGCTGGCCCAGACCGCGGACATCGCGGAGGAGTACTACGTCTCCTTCCTGCTGGACCGCGCCAACCGCACCTTCCTCGCGATGGCGTCCGTCGAGGGCGGCATGGACATCGAGGAGGTCGCGGCCACCAAGCCCGAGGCCCTGGCCAAGATCCCGGTGGACGCCGTCGAGGGCGTCACCGAGGCCAAGGCCCGCGAGATCGTCGAGGCCGCGAGGTTCCCGGCCGACGTCGCCGACGCGATCGTCGACGCCGTGCGGAAGCTGTGGGACGTCTTCGTCAAGGAGGACGCCCTCCTCGTCGAGGTGAACCCGCTGGTCAAGACCGGCGACGGCCGGATCATCGCGCTGGACGGCAAGGTGTCCCTGGACGCGGGCGCCGAGTTCCGCCAGCCGGACCACGCCGCCCTGGAGGACAAGGCCGCGGCCGACCCGCTGGAGGCCGCCGCCAAGGCCAAGGGCCTGAACTACGTCAAGCTCGACGGCCAGGTCGGCATCATCGGCAACGGCGCGGGCCTTGTCATGAGCACCCTGGACGTCGTGGCCTACGCCGGTGAGAACCACGGCGGCGTCAAGCCCGCCAACTTCCTCGACATCGGCGGCGGCGCCTCCGCCGAGGTCATGGCCAACGGCCTGGAGATCATCCTCGGCGACCCGGACGTCAAGTCCGTCTTCGTCAACGTCTTCGGCGGCATCACCGCCTGCGACGCCGTCGCCAACGGCATCGTGCAGGCCCTGGAGCTGCTGAAGTCCAAGGGCGAGGACGTCTCCAAGCCGCTGGTGGTGCGCCTGGACGGCAACAACGCGGAGCTGGGCCGCAAGATCCTGAACGACGCCGACCACCCGCTGGTGCAGCAGGTGGACACCATGGACGGCGCGGCCGAGCGTGCCGCCGAGCTGGCCGCGAAGTAACGAAGGACGAGGACACCGACAACAATGGCTATCTTCCTCACCAAGGAGAGCAAGGTCATCGTCCAGGGGATGACCGGCTCCGAGGGCCAGAAGCACACCCGGCGCATGCTGGCCTCCGGCACCAACATCGTCGGCGGCGTCAACCCGCGCAAGGCGGGCACGAGCGTCGACTTCGACGGGCCCCCTGCGCCTGGCGGCGCGGGAGGTACCCCCACCTCGGTGCCGGTCTTCGGCACGGTCAAGGAGGCCATGGAGGCCACCGGCGCCGACGTCACCGTCGTCTTCGTCCCGGAGAAGTTCACCAAGAGCGCGGTCATCGAGGCGATCGACGCCGAGATCCCGCTCGCCGTGGTGATCACCGAGGGCATCGCCGTCCACGACACCGCCGAGTTCTGGGCCTACGCGGGCTCCAAGGGCAACAAGACCCGCATCATCGGCCCGAACTGCCCCGGCCTGATCACCCCCGGCCAGTCCAACGCGGGCATCATCCCGGCCGACATCACCAAGCCGGGCCGCATCGGCCTGGTCTCGAAGTCCGGCACGCTGACGTACCAGATGATGTACGAGCTGCGCGACCTCGGCTTCTCGACCTGCGTCGGCATCGGCGGCGACCCGATCATCGGCACCACCCACATCGACGCCCTCAAGGCGTTCGAGGCCGACCCCGACACCGACCTGATCGTGATGATCGGCGAGATCGGCGGCGACGCCGAGGAGCGGGCCGCGGACTTCATCAAGGCCAACGTCACCAAGCCGGTCGTCGGCTACGTCGCGGGCTTCACCGCCCCCGAGGGCAAGACCATGGGCCACGCCGGCGCCATCGTCTCCGGCTCCTCCGGCACCGCCCAGGCGAAGAAGGAGGCCCTGGAGGCCGCGGGTGTGAAGGTCGGCAAGACGCCGTCCGAGACCGCCCGTCTGGCGCGCGAGCTGCTCGCCGGCTGACGCGGCCGGCACGGCACGGCGCGGGCCCGCACCCCTGGAAAGGGGTGCGGGCCCGCGCCGTTCGGGGGTCCCCGGGCGGTCTCAGCGGGCCGCCCGGTCCTGCTGCCCGCCCGTGGAGGACCCGGAGGCGGCCGGGGCCTTGGCCTCCCGCGGCGCCTGCCGGGCGGAGTCGTGCGCCTGCGGTCCGGCCAGGGACGCCAGCACCGCCGCCGCGGCCACCAGCGCGGTCGCCCCGAACGAGGCGCCCGTCCGCAGCCGCGCCGTCCGCTCGCTGCCGTCGCGCGCCGTACGGGCGGACGGGAGTTCGGGCAGGGAGCCGGCGTCCGCCAGCTCCTCCAGCATCGAGCGGATGATCTCCCTGCGCCGGTCCGGCGCGACACGGCGCAGGCCGGGCACGTACTCGGCCAGCGCCTCGCGCGCGTGCATCAGCCGTGCGGCCGTGGCGGCGGTGCTCGCCTCGCTCTCGGCGGCCGTCTCCGACAGCCCCAGCCCCAGGCCGTCGTGCAGCAGCAGCGTGCGGCGGTAGGAGGGCGGCAGGTCCAGCAGTGCCTCCGGCGGCAGCCTTCCGCTCTCCGGCGCGCCCTCCGACCCGTTCACCGACCCGTTCACCGCCCCGTCCCTCCGGGCCGCGCGGCGGCGGGGGTCCAGCCGGTGCCAGGGCGAGAGGGCGTGGTCGTAGGCGGCCGTCCGCACCCAGCCGGCCGGATCCCGGTCCACGGCGACCTCGGGCCACCGCTCCCACGCCTGCCGGAAGGCGTGCCGTACGGCCCGTACGGCCGGTTCCCGGTCTCCGGTGAGCAGATACGTCTGGCGCAGCAGCGGCCGGGCCAGGCGCGCGTACAGCAGATCGAACGCCTCGGCCGGCCCGTCCGCCGCCTCCGGGCGGGGGAGGTCCGCGGTCTCCGCGAGCCCGGACGACCGCCCGGCGGCGGGCTCCCCGTGCTCGGCGGCCTCCGGGGCCGCGTCCTCGGCGGGCGCGGGGAGGGAGAGTGTCTCGGTCATGCTGGCCGCCCCCTACGGGTCGTCATGATTGCGGCGGTATGGACGCCATACCGCCGCACTGTATGAAAAAACTGCATAGCGTACTGTGTGCGACACATCGACTTTTTCCCTGTTCCCCGGGCGAATCGGGCGTTGTTGGCAGCATGTCGGCGTGCATCCCATGACCCGCCGCGAGGCGTCGCCCTCCCCACCGCCCCCGCATGCCCTCGCGCTCGTCCCTCATGCGCCGGTCCCTCCCCGCGACCGTCTTCTGGACGGTGTGATGGCCGCGGGTCTGGGCCTGGGCGGAATCGCGGTCCTCGTCATGCTGCTGTGGATCACCTCGCCCCACCCCGACGACGGTCCCGGCGGTGCGCTGCGCATCGCCGCCGACCTCTGGCTGGTGGCACACGGTGCCCCCCTCGTCCGTACCGAAACCCTCAGCGGTTCCCCCGCACCGGTCGGGCTGGTGCCCCTGCTGCTGTGCGCCGTGCCGGTGTGGCTGCTGCACCGAACGGCCCGCGGCGCGGTCCGGGGGACGGCCTCCGTACGAGCCCCCGTACGAGTCCCCGACCGTGATGCCGGTCGGGGGGCCGGTGCGGGCTCCGGTGCGGGGGACACGGGCGCGGCATGGCGTGCCACGTGCTGGATCGTCGCCGGGTACCTGCTGGTCGCGGCGGCCGTCACCGTCTACGCGGCCTCCGGCCCCATCCGGGTCGATCCGCTGGGCGCCGCGCTGCGCCTGCCCGCCGTGGTGGCCGCGGCCGCGGCGGCGGGGACGTGGACGGGCCTGGGGCGGCCGCTGCCCGATGCCCCGCCGAGGCTCCTGCGCCGGGCGTGCCGGACGCGCGGGCGGACGGAGCGGTCGGTGCTCACCCGCGCCGCCGCGTCGGCCGCCCTGCGCGGCGCCGCCGCGTCGGCCGCGGCGCTGTGCGCCGGGGGCGCACTGCTGGCGGCGGGCGCCCTGCTCTGGCAGGTGGCCACAGCCCGGCGGGCCGCCTTCCCGGCGCCGGAGCAGTGGGCCCCGACATGGCCGGGCCTGGCCGCGGTCCTGCTGCTGGCCCTGGCCCTGACGCCCAACGCGGCCGTCTGGGGCGCGGCGTACGGCCTCGGCCCCGGGTTCACGCTCGGGGGAGGCAGCACGGTGCGCCCCGCGGCCGTGACCGGCCTGCCGCCGCTGCCGGACTTCCCACTGCTGGCGGCCGCACCGGCCGAAGGGCCGGGCACCCCCGTGACCTGGGCCGTAGCGTTCGTGGTCCCGCTGGCGGGCGGAGGGTTCGCGGCGTGGTGCGTGGCGCGCGCGGCCGTACCCGCCGCGGGAGGTCCCGCGGTACTGGACGGACGGACGACCGCCTGCGCGGTCGTGCTGGCCGCCTGCGGCTGCGGCGTGGCGATGGCGGCGCTGGCCGCCTGCGCGGGCGGCCCGCTGGGCACTGGGGCGCTGGCCCGCCTCGGCCCGGACTGGCGGCTCACCGGGGCCGCGGCGCTGGGCTGGACGGCCGCCCTGGGGGTGCCCGCGGCCCTGGTCATGCGGGCCTGGCGGCTGCGCCCGGCCCGCGGGCGCTGACCTCCGGCGGCCGTGAAGCCCCCGGAGGTCCCTGAGCTCCCCCGCACCCGTCGCGGACGCCGTGGCATCGGCGACCGCGCCCCGCCTCACTCCTCGCGTTCGGGAACACCGAACAGCGGGCGCAGCTGCTCGGGCAGATGCCGCTCGCACGCCTGGCGCGAGGAGCTGGTGAGGGCGTCCTCGACACAGACGAAGTAGTCGCGGTAGACGAGCTGGACGGTGAACTGCGCGGCGATGACCATCAGCGCGAGGATCCCGGTGACCAGCCCGGTCACCGCCGCCGCCAGCTGCGGCCGGCCCGAGCGGCCGGCCTCCGGGCCGGCGGGGGCGGGCGCCCGGCCCGCGCCGGGCTCCAAAGCGGCGGAACGGTCGGTGCCCGCCACGTCCTCCGGCCGGGCGGCCGCCCGGCCGGTCTCCGCACCGGCACCGGTGCCTCCGGCGCCGCCGTCCGTACCGCCGCCCGTGCCCGGCTTGCCGCGGATGGCGCCGACGCCCCAGTACACGGCCAGCGCGCCCAGCGGCACCGCCAGCCAGGGGAAGCCGAAGAAGGCGAAGATCAGCCCCCAGCCGCCGATGACCAGGGCGTACCGGGCCCGGCGCTGGACGGGGTCGGTCGGGTCCCAGCGCATACCGCCGGGAGCGCCGCCCTGCCCGCCGTTCCGCTCCGGACGGCCACCGCTGCCGAAGCCGCCGCTCTGACGGCCCGGCTGGCGGCTGCTCCACCTGCTGCCCCAGTCGGGCGAGGAGCCCTCCGGCCGGTCGCCGCCTCGGCCGTCGCCGTCCCCGTCACCGTCGCCTCGCGGGGAGTCCGGCGAGCCGGAGGAACCGGACGCGTCGGACCCCCGGTACCCGCGCGGACGCCAGGGCCGCTCGGGGCGGCCCTCGGGCGGCGCGGCGAAGGGGTTGTCGTCATCCCGGTCGCGGACGAGCCGGCCGCCGGAGAGCGAGTCGGAGACAGGCAGGCCGGGGAGGGGCAGGCCGGAGGGGGACGGGCCGGCGGGGCGCCGCGGCCGGAGCGGGCCCGGGGCGGCAACGGTCGTCATCCCGGTCGAGTTCTCAGGGGCCGCGCGGAGTCGTCGGTCCGTCATGTGCTCTGTGTCTTCCCCTAGATGTCGTCCCGGCCCCGGGCCGTTCGCCGATGTGTGGCCCTGACGCTACCGGGCGGCCGTCCCCCCGTCCCGAGGGGGCCTTCCGGTGTGCCGGTATCGTTGCTGACGGTCGGCCGCTTCGTAGGGTTCCCCGGATTCGTCCGCCCCACGGATTCGTACGACCGTACAAAGCCGCACCGTCCCACCGAGAGATCCGAGAAGAGCCTCGTCGTGGCTTCCGCTTCCCGTTCCTTCGCCTCCCACTCCCCGGCCCGCGTCGTGGTCCTCGTATCGGGTTCGGGCACGAACCTCCAGGCGCTCCTCGACGCCGTCGCCGAGGAGCGGCCGGACGCCTTCGGCGCCGAGATCGTCGCCGTCGGGGCCGACCGCGACGGCATCGCCGGGCTGGAGCGCGCAGAGCGCGCCGGGCTGCCCACCTTCGTCTGCCGCGTGCGCGACCACGCCGGCCGGGACGCCTGGGACCGCGCGCTGGCCGAGGCGGTGGCGGCCCACGAGCCCGATCTGGTGGTCTCCGCCGGCTTCATGAAGATCGTGGGCAAGGAGTTCCTCGCCCGGTTCGGCGGGCGCCTGATCAACACCCACCCCGCCCTGCTCCCCAGCTTTCCCGGCGCCCACGGCGTGCGCGACGCGCTCGCGTACGGCGTGAAGGTCACCGGGTGCACCGTCCACTTCGTCGACGACGGCGTCGACACCGGCCCGATCATCGCCCAGGGCGTGGTCGAGGTGCGGGAGGAGGACGACGAGTCCACGCTCCACGAGCGGATCAAGGAAGTCGAGCGGCGGCTGCTCGTCGACACGGTGCGACGCATCGCCCGCCACGGCTACCGCATCGAGGCAAGAAAGGTCATTCTCGGTCATGACTGAAGGCTCCGAGACCACCACCGAGGCCCCCGAGGCCACCAGGCGGCCCGTCCGCCGCGCGCTGGTCAGCGTCTACGACAAGACGGGACTGGAGGAGCTGGCCCGCGGCCTGGACGCGGCGGGCGTCAAGCTCGTCTCGACCGGCTCGACGGCCGCGCGGATCGCCGCCGCGGGCGTGGAGGTCACCCGGGTCGAGGAGCTGACCGGCTTCCCCGAGTGCCTGGACGGCCGGGTGAAGACCCTCCACCCGCGCGTGCACGCGGGCATCCTGGCCGACCTGCGCCTGGAGGACCACCGCAGGCAGCTCGAGGAGCTGGACGTGGAGCCCTTCGACCTCGTCGTCGTCAACCTCTACCCCTTCCGGGAGACCGTCGCCTCCGGCGCCTCCCCGGACGAGTGCGTGGAGCAGATCGACATCGGCGGCCCGTCGATGGTCCGCGCCGCGGCCAAGAACCACCCCTCCGTCGCCGTCGTCGTCAACCCCGGCCGCTACGGCGAGGTGCTGAAGGCCGTGGGCGACGGCGGCTTCGACCTCGCGACGCGCAGGCGGCTGGCCGCCGAGGCGTTCGCGCACACCGCGGCCTACGACGTGGCCGTCGCCTCCTGGTTCGCGACCGACCACGCCCCGGCCGACGACTCCGGCTTCCCGGAGTTCCTCGGCACCGCCTACCAGCGCGCCGGCGTGCTGCGCTACGGCGAGAACCCGCACCAGGCCGCCGCCCTCTACAGCGACGGCACCGGCGGTCTGGCCGGCGCCGAGCAGCTGCACGGCAAGGAGATGTCCTACAACAACTACACGGACACCGAGGCCGCGCGCCGGGCCGCCCACGACCACGCCGAGCCGTGCGTGGCGATCATCAAGCACGCCAACCCCTGCGGCATCGCCGTCGGCGCGGACGTCGCCGAGGCCCACCGCAAGGCCCACGCCTGCGACCCGCTGTCCGCCTTCGGCGGTGTGATCGCCGTCAACCGCCCGGTCTCCGTGGCCATGGCCGAGCAGGTCGCCGAGATCTTCACCGAGGTCATCGTGGCGCCGGACTACGAGGACGGCGCCGTCGAGGTGCTGGCCCGCAAGAAGAACATCCGCGTGCTGCGCTGCCCCCAGGCCCCGGCCGCCCGCCTGGAGTACAAGCCGGTCGACGGCGGCGCGCTGCTCCAGGTCGCCGACCGCCTCCAGGCCGAGGGCGACGACCCCGCCGCCTGGACGCTCGCCACCGGCGAGGCGCTGGGCGAGGCGGAGCTGGCGGAGCTGGCCTTCGCCTGGCGCGCCTGCCGGGCGGTGAAGTCCAACGCGATCCTGCTGGCCAGGGACGGCGCCACCGTCGGCGTCGGCATGGGCCAGGTCAACCGGGTGGACTCCGCCAAGCTCGCCGTCCAGCGCGCCGGCGAGGAGCGGGCCCGCGGCTCCTACGCGGCCTCCGACGCCTTCTTCCCCTTCCCCGACGGCTTCCAGGTCCTGGCGGACGCGGGCGTGCGGGCGGTCGTCCAGCCGGGCGGCTCGGTCCGCGACGAGCAGGTGGTCGAGGCGGCGAAGGAGGCGGGTGTGACGATGTACTTCACGGGCACCCGGCACTTCTTCCACTGAGGTGGACGCACGTTGGGCCGCGCCCCGGCGGGGGCGCGGCCTGCGGTGTGCCCGGGCCGCCGTAGCGGGCCTGAGGACCCGGGGGCCCTCAGGCCCGCGGGCGGTTGAACCAGGCCACCGACTCGGCGGAGGACAGCAGCACGATGCAGACGATGCCGAGCACCACCCACAGCAGTCCGAGCGGCAGTGTGAGCAGGCCGATCAGCACCAGGACGGCCGACCAGGCGATGCCCCAGATCCGCAGCCCGTTGCCGCCCTGCGGGAACTTCACGGCCAGCACGATGCCGGCGATCGCGTGGATCAGGAAGAAGACGAACAGCGTGTAGTAGATCCCGGTGCCCACGCCCAGGTCGCCGTAGGTCTCCTCCAGGTCCTCCTCGGCCGCGGCGAAGGTGACGATCGCCAGCAGTGAGAAGAGGGCCTGGAGTCCGCCGGTGATGAAGAAGATCATCCGGGACGAGTTGACCTTGCCCGGCATCGCCCCGGGCGGCCTCCCGGGCGGTCCGGCGGGGGAGCCCATCGGGCCGGGCGGCGGGGCCAGCGGCTGGTCCCCCGGGCCGCCGTAGTGGTCCTGGTGCCCGCCCGGCTGCCCTCCGGGAGGCCGGTCGTACGGGTTCTTCCGGTAGGGGTCGTTCGGGGTGTTCGGGTCGGAGCTGCTCATGGCGTTCTCCTCCGGTTCCTCCGGTCCATCCGAGCGGTCTGTGCGGCGACCGGACGCCGGGGGGCCGTACCCCGGTCCCCCGCGGTACGGCCCCCGGTGTCCGCGCCCTCGCGCGGCGCCCGCCGGGCGGGCCGCGCCACTCCCTCGGGGAGCACCCTTCCCAGTACCGGCCCGCGCATCCCCGGCGAACGCGGGGACGTGCCGGAACGGGGGAGGAACCGGCGGACGGGACTACTGCTGCCGCTTCACGACGACGCTCTTGATCACCTTGTCGGCGAAGGTCTGCTTCTTGTCGTCCCACAGCGGCCACAGGTAGCCGATGTAGCAGGCCGCGCCGTCCAGGAAGTGCGCCAGCTTGCGCACGAAGGCCATGCCGAAGCCGAGCGGCTGCCCGTCGGCCTCCCGCAGCACGCTGATCTTCAGGGCCTTCTTGCCCGGGGTCTGTCCGGTCCTGCCCTCCCTGTGGATCAGCCACAGCTGGCCGGCCAGGGAGAGCAGGGCGCCGACGGCTATCAGCGGCCAGGCGCTGCCGGGCACGTCGGCCGCGTTCTGCGCGCAGATCGTGTCGCCGATCGGGCAGCTGTCGGCCGCGTCGATGACCGCGCCGAGGAACTGCCCGTATCCGACGGCCATCAGGATCCCGGGGATCAGGCCGACGATCAGACCGTCCAGCAGGGTCGCGCCGACCCGGGCGCCCCAGCCCGCGTAGGGCGGCATGCCGCCGCCGTGGGGCTGCTGGGGGTAGTAGGAGGCGTACGCCCCGCCGGGCTGCTGGGGGTACTGCGGGTGCTGGGGGTACGCGCCCTGGGGCGGAACCCCCTGCTGCGGGTGGCCGTAACCGGACTGCGGCGGCGGGCCGTACGGGTCCTGCGGGTGGCTCATGAACTTCTTCCTTACGAGCGAACGGGAAACGGGGACGGTCGGGGCCTGGGGGATGTCCAGGGGACGTCCGGAGGAACA
This sequence comes from Streptomyces sp. SS8, assembly GCF_054072955.1. Taxonomy (NCBI): domain Bacteria; kingdom Bacillati; phylum Actinomycetota; class Actinomycetes; order Kitasatosporales; family Streptomycetaceae; genus Streptomyces; species Streptomyces sp. SS8. The sequence continues at coordinate 80,100 of NZ_JBSVCZ010000019.1, read as the reverse complement.
CCGCGGCGCCCCCGCGGCTCCGCTGCGCGAGGAACGGTTCGTACGAGAACGTGCCTCCCCCGTGCGCCGCACCCGTCGGCCCCCGCGGGCACGGCACCGGCGACCATGCTGGTGGGGGAGGATGATGCTGTCCAGACAAGACGGTGAGCTGTGGCGAATCCGCAACGCTCCGGTCCGGCCGGCCGGGGGAGCGAGGCGTTCCGCGACGTCCTTCTCACTCTCCGTGCCCAGGGCGCGGCGTGGTGCGGACGCGATTGGAGACCGGGCCCCCGTATCCGGGAGGATGGCCCCCATGACCGCCCAGATTCTCGACGGCAAGGCCACCGCAGCCGCGATCAAGACCGAACTCGCCGCCCGCGTAGAAGCCCTGAAGGCACGCGGCATCCAGCCCGGCCTGGGCACGCTCCTGGTCGGCGACGACGTCGGCAGCCAGAAGTACGTGGCGGGCAAGCACCGCGACTGCGCCCAGGTGGGCATCGCCTCCATCCAGCGCGAGCTGCCCGGCACCGCCTCCCAGGAGGACGTCGAGGCGGTCGTCCGTGAACTCAACGAGGACCCGGCCTGCACCGGCTACATCGTGCAGCTCCCGCTGCCGCGCGGGATCGACACCAACCGCGTCCTGGAGCTGATGGACCCGGCCAAGGACGCCGACGGCCTCCACCCGACGAACCTCGGCCGCCTGGTGCTCAACGAGCGGGCCCCGCTGCCATGCACCCCCAACGGCATCGTCGAGCTGCTGCGCCGCCACAAGGTGGAGATCGACGGGGCGGACGTGGCCGTCGTCGGCCGCGGCATCACCGTCGGCCGCTCCATCGGACTGCTGCTGACCCGCCGCTCGGAGAACGCGACGGTGACCCTGTGTCACACCGGCACCCGGGACCTGGGCGAGCACCTGCGCCGGGCGGACATCGTGGTGGCGGCGGCCGGTGCGGCGCACCTGGTCCGCCCCGAGCACATCAAGCCGGGCGCGGCCGTGCTGGACGTGGGCGTCAGCCGGGACGCGGCGACGGGGAAGATCGCCGGCGACGTGCACCCGGACGTCGCGGAGGTCGCCGGGTGGCTCTCGCCGAACCCGGGCGGCGTCGGCCCGATGACGCGGGCGATGCTGCTGGCCAACGTGGTGGAGGCGGCCGAGCATGCCGCGGGTGCGGACCGTGTCGGCTGAGACGGGGGCCCGGCGGACCGGAGGGGCCGAGGCCCGGGAGACCGGGGGAACCGCCGGGACGGGCGCCGGCCGGCGCCCGTCCCGGCGGTTCCCGCTGATCACCCGTGACACCGCCCGGCCCGAGGGCGGCGGGCGGGCGGCCCCCGGGGACGCCCCCGCGCCCGCGCGGCAGTGGCCGCTGCTGTGCGTGCTGGCCGGTGCGGCCGCCGGCCTGCTGGTGACGCTCGGCCACTTCCGCGCGGGGCTGCTGACCGTCGGCCTGTCCCTGCTCGCCGGCGCCGTGCTGCGCTGGGCCGTGCCGTCGGTGGGGATGCTCGCGGTGCGCTCCCGCTTCACGGACGTGGTCACCTACGGGGTGCTGGGCACGGCGATCGTGCTGCTGGCGCTGATGGCGCAGCCCGCACCCGTGCTGGAGATCCCCTTCCTGGAGGACATCGTCCACTTCACGATCCGCTGACCGGGTCCGGAACCTCCTCGTCACCACCGGATCCGCCACCGGATCCGCCACCGGATCCGCCGCCTCGCCGCCGCGGTGCCGCCTCCGGACGCGGATACCCGCGCGCGGCGGGAGTTGGCCGATTCCGGACGGCATGACGGCGGGAATCCGGGGCAGGCGAATCCCCGTACCCCCCACGGGTGCGGTACGTCCCCCCGCGGCCGCCCGCCGTTCCCCCCCTCCGGCGGGCGGCTGCCCCCGGGGAGGGGCCGTCGGATAGCCTGACGCCAGGTCTCTTGATGTAGAGATACGTCGGAGACCCAGCCGCCACTGTCAGGTAAACGGAGACCGCCATGACCCGCACTCCCGTCAATGTCACCGTCACCGGCGCCGCCGGCCAGATCGGCTACGCGCTGCTGTTCCGCATCGCCTCCGGCCAGCTGCTGGGCCCGGACGTGCCGGTCGCGCTGCGCCTCCTGGAGATCCCGCAGGGACTCAAGGCCGCCGAGGGCACCGCGATGGAGCTGGACGACTGCGCCTTCCCGCTGCTCAGCGGCATCGAGATCACCGACGACCCGAACAAGGCGTTCGACGGCGCAGGCGTCGCGCTCCTGGTCGGCGCCCGCCCGCGCACCAAGGGCATGGAGCGCGGCGACCTGCTGGAGGCCAACGGCGGCATCTTCAAGCCGCAGGGCAAGGCCATCAACGACCACGCCGCGGACGACATCAAGGTCCTGGTCGTGGGCAACCCGGCCAACACCAACGCCCTGATCGCCCAGGCCGCCGCCCCGGACGTACCGGCCGAGCGCTTCACCGCCATGACCCGCCTGGACCACAACCGGGCCCTGTCGCAGCTCGCGAAGAAGACCGGCACCCCGGTGTCGGAGATCCGCCGCCTCACCATCTGGGGCAACCACTCGGCCACCCAGTACCCGGACGTCTTCCACGCCGAGGTCGCGGGCAAGAACGCCGCCGAGGCCGTGAACGACGAGAAGTGGCTGGCCGAGGAGTTCATCCCGACCGTCGCCAAGCGCGGCGCCGCCATCATCGAGGCCCGGGGCGCCTCCTCGGCCGCCTCCGCCGCCAACGCCGCCGTCGACCACATCCACACCTGGGTCAACGGCACCCCGGAGGGCGACTGGACCTCCATGGGCATCCCCTCGGACGGCTCCTACGGCGTCCCCGAGGGCCTGATCTCCTCCTTCCCGGTCACCTGCTCCGGCGGGAAGTACGAGATCGTCCAGGGCCTGGAGATCAACGAGTTCTCGCGCACGCGCATCGACGCCTCCGTGAAGGAGCTGGAGGAGGAGCGCGAGGCCGTCCGCGGTCTCGGCCTCATCTGATCCGGCCCCGCGCCGACTCCGCGCCGGTCCCGCTCCGGCCCCGCCCCGGAGCGCCCGCGCACCCGCAGGCCCCGGCTCTTCCGAGCCGGGGCCTGCGGCGTTCCGGCACCGGGCCGCCCCCCTGTGCTCGGGCAGATGCGCCGCGTAGTGCCCGCAATGCCCTCCATATCCGCTCATCGCCTTAAATTGATTCACATAGAGACCAGATGATCATGGTTTCCTCTGTGAACCATGCCACTCGACATGGATTAAAAGATTGAATTCCTCGGTACGGGGCATGGGACCGGGTCGCTCGGCCCGCCGGGCGGCAAGAGCACCATGCGAGGAAGGCAGTACGGAACGTGTCGGCAATCGAGACCATGCACATCGACGGGGAGTGGCGCCCCGCCCTCTCCGGAAGAACCAGGGAAGTCCTCGACCCCGCCGACGCGACGGTGCTCGCGGTCGTCTCCGAGGGCGGCGCCGAGGATGTCGACGCCGCCGTCGAGGCCGCCCGCCGCGCCTTCGACGCCGGCGTCTGGCCGCGCACCCCCGTCGCCGAGCGGGCGGCGCTGCTGCGGCGCACCGCCGACCTCCTCCAGCGGGACCGCGAGCAGATCGCGCTCACCGAGTCCATGGACACGGGCAAGACCATCGAGGAGGGCCGCGTCGACGTCGACGACGTCACCGCCGCCTTCCGCTACTTCGCCGACCAGGCCGTGAACACCTCCGGCGGACGCGTGGTGGACGCGGGCAGCCCGGACGTGCACAGCGTCGTCGTCCACGAACCGGTCGGCGTCTGCGCGCTGATCACCCCGTGGAACTACCCGCTGCTCCAGGCGAGCTGGAAGATCGCCCCGGCGCTGGCCGCGGGCAACGCCTTCGTCGTCAAGCCCAGCGAGATCACCCCGCTGTCCACCGTCCACCTGATCCGGCTGCTGACCGAGGCGGGCCTGCCCGCGGGCGTGGCGGGCCTGGTCACCGGCGCGGGCGACCCGGTCGGCGCCCGCCTGTCCGAGCACCCCGGCGTGGACCTGGTCTCCTTCACCGGCGGCCTGGCCAGTGGCACCAAGGTGGCCGCCGCCGCGGCCGCCACGGTCAAGAAGGTCGCCCTGGAGCTCGGCGGCAAGAACCCCAACGTCGTCTTCGCCGACGCCTGCGCCACCGAGGAGGGCTTCGACACCGCCGTCGACCAGGCCCTCAACGCCGCCTTCATCCACAGTGGCCAGGTCTGCTCGGCCGGCGGGCGCCTCATCCTGGAGGAGACCGTCCACGACCGCTTCGTCACCGAACTCGCCCGCCGCGCCCGCCGTATCCGGCTCGGCCGCGGCACCGAGCCCGGCGTCGAGTGCGGCCCGCTCGTCTCCCAGCGGCAGCTCGACAGGACCGAGGAGTACGTCGCCTCCGCGATCGCCGAGGGCGCCGTCGTGCGCTGCGGCGGAGAGCGCCCGGGGCCCTCCGACACCCTCCCGGCCACCGGCTACTTCTACCGGCCGACGGTCCTGGACCGCTGCGACCGCACGATGCGCGTGGTGCGCGAGGAGGTCTTCGGCCCGGTCGTGACGGTGGAGACCTTCCGCACCGAGGACGAGGCCGTGGCCCTGGCCAACGACACCGAGTACGGCCTGGCCGGCGCCGTCTTCTCCGCCGACACCGCCCGCGCCCGCCGGGTCGCCGCCCGGCTGCGCCACGGCACCGTGTGGATCAACGACTACCACCCCTACCTGCCGCAGGCGGAGTGGGGCGGCTTCGGCCGCTCCGGCGTGGGACGCGAGCTCGGCCCCTCCGGGCTGGAGGAGTACCGCGAGACCAAGCACGTCTACGAGAACCTGCGCCCCGCCCCGGTGCGCTGGTTCGCCGGCTGACGCGCCCCGCGCCAGCGCCCCGGCGCCTCCACGCGCCCCCGCTCACTCCCCGCGCATCCCTGACGCAACACCCTGTAGGAGCACCACCTTCATGCCCAGCAACACCACCTACGACTACGTGGTGATCGGCGGCGGTACGGCCGGCTCGGTGATCGCCTCCCGGCTCGCCGAGGACCCCGGCACCACCGTCGCCCTCATCGAGGGCGGCCCCTCCGACGTCGACCGCCCCGACGTACTGACCCTGCGCCGCTGGCTCGGCCTGCTCGGCGGCGACCTCGACTACGACTACCCCACCACCGAGCAGCCACGCGGCAACTCCCACATCCGGCACAGCCGCGCGCGGGTGCTCGGCGGCTGCTCCTCGCACAACACCCTGATCTCCTTCAAGCCCCTGCCCTCGGACTGGCAGGAGTGGGAGGACGCCGGGGCGAGCGGCTGGAACGCCATCGCGATGGAGCCCTACTACCACCGGTTGCGCAACAACATCGTCGCCGTCGACGAGAAGGACCGCAACGCCATCGCCCGCGACTTCGTCGACGCCGCGCAGGCGGCCCTCGGCGTACCGCGCGTGGAGGGCTTCAACGCCAGGCCGTTCACCGAGGGCGTCGGCTTCTTCGACCTCGCCTACCACCCGGAGGACAACAAACGCTCCTCCGCCTCCGTCGCCTACCTCCACCCCCACATGGAGGCCGGCGACCGGCCCAACCTGGAGCTGTGGCTGGAGACCTGGGCGTACCGCCTTCGGTTCGGCGGGGAGGGCGGCCGACGCGTCACCGGCGTCCACGTCCGCACCGCCGACGGCGAGGAGATGCTGGTGACCGCCCGGTGCGAGGTCGTGCTGTGCGCGGGAGCGGTGGACACCCCCCGGCTGCTGCTGCACTCCGGCGTCGGACCGGCCGGCGACCTGGAGGCCCTGGGCATCCCGGTCGTCCACGACCTGCCGGGCGTGGGCGAGAACCTGCTGGACCACCCCGAGTCGGTCATCGTCTGGGAGACCGACGGCCCCATCCCCGAGAACTCGGCGATGGACTCCGACGCGGGCCTGTTCGTCCGCCGGGACCCCGAGTCCCCCGGCCCCGACCTGATGTTCCACTTCTACCAGATCCCCTTCACCGACAACCCCGAGCGGCTGGGCTACGAACGCCCCGCCCACGGCGTGTCGATGACCCCCAACATCCCCAAGCCCCGCAGCCGCGGCCGGCTCTACCTCACCAGCGCCGACCCCTCGGTCAAACCGGCCCTGGACTTCCGCTACTTCACCGACGCCGAGGACTACGACGCCCGCACCCTCGTCGACGGCATCCGCATCGCCCGCGAGATAGCGAGGACCGCGCCGCTGGACTCCTGGCTCAAGCGGGAGGTCTGCCCCGGCCCGGAGATCACCTCCGACGAGGAGCTGAGCGAGTACGCCCGCAAGGTCGCCCACACCGTCTACCACCCCGCCGGCACCTGCCGGATGGGCGCGGCCGACGACGAACTGGCCGTCGTGGACCCGAAGCTGCGCATCCGCGGTCTGGACGGCGTCCGCATCGCCGACGCCTCGGTCTTCCCCACCATCCCCGCCGTCAACCCCATGATCGGCGTGCTGATGGTCGGCGAGAAGGCCGCCGACCTGCTCCGCGACGACCGCCCCGAGCCCGGCGACAAGCCCCAGGACGAGTCCGACGACACCACGACACCGGGAGGTGCCGCGTGACCGCAGCCCCAGCCAACCCGCCAACGCCCGACACCGCGACGCCGCAGGCCGGCGACCCGGTGTTCTCCGTCCGGAACCTGTGGAAGGTCTTCGGCCCCAGGGCCGGCCGCGTCCCCGGCGACACCTCCCTGACCGGGCTGTCCGCCGCCGAGGTGCGCGAGCGCACCGGCTGCACCGCCGCCGTCCGCGACGTCTCCTTCGACGTCGCCCGCGGCGAGGTCTTCGTCGTCATGGGCCTGTCCGGCTCCGGCAAGTCCACCCTGGTGCGCTGTCTGACCCGGCTGATCGAACCCACCGCCGGCACCCTCCACATCGACGGCGAGGACGTCCTGGCCATGGACCGGGCCCGGTTGCGGCAACTGCGCCGCACCCGTGCCGCCATGGTCTTCCAGCACTTCGGCCTGCTGCCGCACCGCACCGTCACCGACAACGTCGCCTACGGCCTGGAGATCCAGGGCGTGGGCAGGGCCGAACGCCGCGCCCGCGCCGCCGAGATGATCGAGAAGGTCGGCCTCGCCGGACTCGGCGAGCGCCGCCCCGGCCAGCTCTCCGGCGGCCAGCAGCAGCGCGTCGGCCTGGCCCGCGCACTCGCCGTCGACCCCGAAGTCCTCCTGTTCGACGAGCCGTTCAGCGCACTCGACCCGCTGATCCGCCGCGACATGCAGGAGGAGGTCATCCGGCTCCACCGCGAGGAGGGCCGCACGATGGTCTTCATCACCCACGATCTGTCCGAGGCGCTGCGCATCGGCGACCGCATCGCGCTGATGCGCGACGGCGAGATCGTCCAGCTCGGCACCCCCGAGGAGATCGTCGCCGCACCGGCCGACGACTACGTGCGCGACTTCGTCCGCGACGTGCCGCGCGAGCAGGTCATCTCCGTGCGCCGCGCGATGCGCCCGGCGCTGGCGGGCGAGGCCGACACCGGCGTGGCCCTCGCCCCCGGCACGGTCGTCGCCGAGGCGATCGAGGCCGTGGCGCGCAGCGGCGAGCACGTCCGCGTGGTGGAGGACGGCCGCACCCTCGGTGTCGTCGACCACGCCCGGCTGCTGGCCGTCGTCGCCGGACTGGACCCGGACGCGGGCACGGCCCCGGGAGCGGAAACGGACCCGGACCCCGGCGGCTCCCATACCACCGGCGGGGAGGTGGCCGCCGTATGACGACCGCCACTCCCGCCCCCTCCTCCCGGACCCCGGAACCGGGTAAGCCCGGGAAGACCGGAGCGCCCGGGAAGACCGCGCCCACCGCGCCCGGACCCGGCTCCGGCCCGGACCGGACCGCCGGACCGCCGGGCCGCCCCGGCCCCCTGCGCCGCCTGACCGCCCGCACTCCCGGCCGCCCGGCCGCCCGAAGACTCCTCGTCCTCGCCCTCCTCGCCCTCGTGGCGGTCCCTCTCGCCGCCTCCGCATGGGGCAGCGGAAGCTGGCCGGACGCCCTGACCCACGACGTCCGCTCACCACTGGACGCGCTCGACGCCTGGCTGGTCGACAACCGCGAGTCGCACTGGCTGTTCCTGTACTTCCTGCTGCACATCAGCAACAACGCGGTCCTGGCCGTCGACGGCGTCCTCGCCCTCCTCCAGGGGCTCGGCTGGACGGGCGTGACGGCCGCCGCCACCGCCCTCGCCTGGTTCGCCGGCGGCGCGGACCTCGGCCGCCGCGCCCTGCGCACCGCCGCGACCGCCCTGGGCACCTTCGCCGTGATCGGCCTGCTGGACCTGTGGGCGCCCGCCATGGAGACCCTGGCGCTGATGGCCGTCGCCGTCGCCGCCGCCGCGCTGATCGGCGCGGCGCTCGGACTGGCCGCCGGACTCTCCGACCGCTGCGAGCGGCTGCTGCGCCCGGTGTTCGACACCATGCAGGTGATGCCGGCGTTCGCCTACCTGCTGCCGTTCGTGCTGCTCTTCGGCATCGGCACGCCCTCGGCTCTGATCGCCACCGTCATCTACGCGGCACCGCCCATGGCCCGCCTCACCTCGCTCGGCCTGCGCGGCGCCGACCCGGCCGCGCTGGAGGCCTCCGCCTCGCTGGGCGCGAACGCCTGGCAGCGGCTGGTCACCGCCCGGCTGCCGCTGGCCCGCCGGCAGATGCTGCTGGGGCTGAACCAGACCATCATGATGTGCCTGTCGATGGTCGTCCTGGCCTCGGTCATCGGCGCGGGCGGCCTGGGCGACGAGGTCTTCACCGCCCTGTCGCGGGTGGACGTCGGCCAGGCGCTCGGCCCCGGCATCGCCATCGTGCTCATCGCGATCTGGCTGGACCGCACCACCGCCGCCGCGGGCGCGCGACTGGACGACACCCGCGCCCCCGCGAGCCGCGGGCGCGCCTGGACGGTACGGGCCGCCGCCGCGGCGCTCGTCGCCGCCGCCTCCGCGGCCGGTTCGGCCGCCCTGGGCCGGGAGTGGCCCGACCAGTGGACCGTGAGCATCTCCGCCCCGGTCAACACCGCCGTCGGCTGGATCACCGACAACCTCGGCTCCGGCATCCCCCTCATCGGCGGCACCGTCACCTGGTCGGAGAACTTCGCCCGCTGGGTGCTCAACCCGCTGCGCGACGGACTCCAGGGCACCCCCTGGTGGCTGCTGCTCCTGGCCGCCGCCGCCCTCGCCCTGCTGACGGGCACCTGGCGCACCGCCGTGACCGCCGTGGCCGCGCTGGCGGCGATCGGCGCGATGGGACTGTGGCCCACCTCGCTCAACACCCTCTCCCAGGTGCTCGCCGCACTGGTGGTCACCCTGCTGCCGGGCGTCGCGATCGGCGTCCTGGCCGCCCGGGTGCCCTGGGTGGACCGGGCCATCCGGCCGGTGCTCGACGTGATGCAGACGATGCCGCAGTTCATCTACCTCATCCCGGTGGTGGCGCTGTTCAACGTCGGCCGCACCGCCGCGATCATCGCCGCCGTGGTCTACGCGCTGCCCGCGGTCATCCGCATCACCGCCCAAGGCGTCCGGGAGACCGACCCCGGCGCGCTGGAGGCCGCCCGCTCCATGGGTGCCTCCACCGGCCAGCAACTGCGCCACGTCCAGCTCCCGCTGGCCCGGCCCGCCCTGCTGCTGGCCGTCAACCAGGGAGTCGTCCTCGTCCTGGCCATCGTCGTCATCGGCGGCCTGGTGGGCGGCGGCGCGCTCGGCTACGACGTCGTCTACGGCCTGCAGAAGAGCGAGCTGGGCATCGGCCTGACCGCCGGCGCGGCGATCGTCTGCCTCGGCGTGCTCCTGGACCGCGTCACCCAGCCCGCCGCCACCCGCGACCGGCGCTGACCCGAGGCCCCGACACCCCACCACCCCCCACACACACGCACAAGTACGCACCACAGGAAGAGAGACCCGGCATGAACACCGGTAGGAACAGCAGACGTGTACGCACCACCCTGGCCGCCGGATCGGCCGTCCTGGGCATGGTCGCGCTCAGCGCCTGCGGCGCCGCCGACACCTCCGCCTCCTCCGGCGGCGGCGACACCGTCACCATCGCCGTCCCCTCCTGGGTCGGCGCCGAGGCCAACGCGGCCGTCGCCAAGCACATCCTGGAGGAGGAGCTGGGCGTCAAGGCCAAGCTCCAGCAGATGGACGAGCCGGTCGCCTGGGACGCGCTCGACGGCGGCAAGATCGACGCGATCCTGGAGGACTGGGGCGGCGTCCCCAAGAAGGAGAAGCGCTACGTCGAGGAGCGCAAGACGGTCGTGGAGGCCGGGGACCTCGGCGTCACCGGCCACATCGGCTGGTTCGTGCCCAAGTACTTCGCGGACGAGAACCCCGACGTCACCGACTGGAAGAACCTCAACAAGTACGCCGACGAGCTGAAGACCACCGAGAGCGGCGGCAAGGGCCAGCTCCTGGAGGGCTCGCCGTCGTACACCACCAACGACGACGCGATCATCAAGAACCTCGACCTGGACCTCAAGACGGTCTACGCGGGCAGCGAGGCCGCCCAGATCACCCAGATCAAGAAGTACGTCAAGGAGAAGAAGCCCTTCCTGACGTACTGGTGGACGCCGCAGTGGCTGAACGCCGAGATCGACTTCGTCGAGGTGAAGCTGCCCGAGTACACCGAGGGCTGCGACGCCGACCCCGAGAAGGTCGCCTGCGCCTACCCCGACACCCCGCTGCAGAAGTACCTCAACGCCGACTTCGCCAAGGACGGCGGCGACGCCGCGCAGTTCCTGAAGAACTTCAACTGGTCGACCGAGCAGCAGAACCAGGTCGCCAAGTGGATCGCCGGCGACGGCATGTCCTCGAAGGACGCGGCGGCCAAGTGGGCCGAGGAGAACAAGTCCACCTGGGAGAAGTGGCTCCCGTAAGGAGCCGGCCCCGTAAGGATCGGCCCCGCAGGGGGCGGCCCCCACGGCCGCGGGCCCGGAACGCACTCGCGCGTTCCGGGCCCGTGGCCGTACGGCAGACTGGTTCCCGAGGCTGGAAAACGATTGCCGATCTCCACCAGTCGGACAAAGCTGGTCACGGTACTCGATCGGAAGGGCGATGACTATGGGAGCCGCAGGTCTGGAGACCCAGCCCAGCGCTACGACGTACGAGTTGGGTGATCTTGTCGCACAGGCATGGAGCGGCAAGGTGCACGTCCCCCACTTTCAGCGCGACTTCCGCTGGACCACCAAGGACGTGCTGCGGTTGTTCGATAGCATCGTCAAGGGGTACCCGATCGGGAACCTGCTCCTCTGGGTCCGCCGGACGCCTGAGCGTTCCTTCACGCTCGGTTCGCTCAGGATCGACGCCCCGGCCTACGAGGAGGCATTCTGGGTTGTCGACGGCCAGCAGCGCATTACCAGTCTTGCCAACGCGTTGCATCCGGAAGGGCATCTCCACGACCCGTTCGCCGTCTACTACGACCTCGCGGAACGAAAGTTCATATCTCAGCCGAAGACACGGGAACCGCAACACATTGCCTTGCCCGTACTCTTCGACCTGAAAAAGCTCCTTTCGTGGTTTCGTACTGAGGGTGAGGCGGTCTCCGACCTGTTCGACGAGGCAGAGCGGGTTGCCACAGCCCTCCGCCAGTACAAGGTGCCCGCATATCTGGTCCGCCAGGACGACCTTGATATTCTGACGGACATCTTCGACCGGATGAACAACTACGGAAAGCGGCTCAACCGCGCTGAGATCTTCTCCGCCCTTTACGCGGGTCCCGAGGACGGGGCGGAGGAGCGACTGAATCTTTCCCGTATCGCAGACCGAGTGGCCTCGCGAACCGGGTTCGGCACCATTGATACGGACACAGTTCTCGCCTCAATCCTGGCTCGCCGCGGACCGGACCCCGCGCGGGACATTCGCAACGAGTTCACCTCCACCGGTCGCCGAACGGCTCCGGAGTTCGGGAACGAGGACCAGGACACCGCGTACGCGGAGGGTGAGGAGGCTCTGGTCCGCGCGATTTCCTTCCTGCAGAACGAGGCCGGGGTTCCGCATCTCTCCCTGCTCGCCTACCGTGCCCTCCTCGTCGTTCTGACCCGATTCTTCGCGCACTTCCCCGACCCCGAGGTCAACACGCTGCGGCTACTGCGACGTCTTTACTGGAGAGTGGCGGTGTCGGGCCCGGCGGTCTTCAAGGGAAGCTTTACGCAGGTCAGCCGGGTATTGTGTGCCCGAATCCGTAAGGGCGACGAGCACGGTTCCATCAGAGGGCTGATGGACACCATGGCCGAGGCCCCCCGCTCCCTCCCGACCATCGAGCGGTTCCGCACCAACGAGGCGGCGGCAAAGATAATTCTCAGTTCGTGGTGGTCACTGCGTCCGCGTTCCCTCATGACGGGCGAACCTTACGATGCCCAGGACCTCTCGACGCTCCTCGGTGACCAGAAGACAGCGGCCATGGCGGCTCATGTGGTCTTTCCGCGCGGGCTGACCGCTCAGCAACAGCTGTACGCGAGCAACCGCGTGTTCCTTCCCACGGCCACCGATCCTGTCTCGGAGATTCCAGTGATGTTGGCGGGGCAGCCCATCAACCTCGACGACCAGACGTGGGAAGCCGTTCTCGCTTCCCACGTCATGGATCGTGAGACGGCCGATCTCCTCGCCAGCGGCGATCGTGAAGGGTTCCTGCACATCAGGCAGGAGAAGATCGCGAACCAGCTTTCCGCCTTCCTCGACCGCATGGCTGAGTGGGGCTACGAGGACACGCCATCGCTACAGACGCTGGATTTCGACAGTCTCGACGAGTTGGACAACGGTGACGATGAACCGCTCTGATACGCCGCACCGCTCACAGTGAACAGGAAAACACCGAAGATGACCGCCCTGAAGGAGACCTACTACGCGGTCCTCCTGTACGGACGCCGAATCGGGACGCTCTGTCAAAAGGGTGACCATACCCGCTTCGTGGTGAACGATTCTTACCTGGAGGATCCCGCGCGCCCTGTTCTCGGCTTGCGGTTCGAGGAGAACCTGCACGCTCCGTACGCGTCGGCGCTGCGCCTCCCACGGTGGTTCTCCAACCTTCTGCCCGAGGGGCCGTTGCGTGAATGGATCGCCGACGATCGGGGGGTCTCGCTGGATCGGGAGATGGAACTCCTCGCCCAGGTCGGACACGACCTGCCGGGAGCCGTACAGGTGCTGCCCGCCGAGGGGCCGGACGACGGCTGGGAGTGGCCGGAGAACCTGGAGCCGGGTTTGCGGCGGGGTGGCTCCCACAGACTTCCCCCCGACTCGCCGTGGCGCTTCTCCCTGGCCGGGATCGCCCTGAAGTTCTCGATGCTGGCCAAGGGGGACAGGCTCACCGTGCCGACAGCCGGCGAGTACGGCGACTGGCTGGTCAAGTTCCCCGACTACCGGCACCCGGACGTGCCCCGCAACGAGTTCGCCATGATGTCCCTGGCGAAGGCGGTGGGGCTGGAGGCGCCCGACGTACGCCTGCTGCACCGCGACGAACTCGACGGCCTGCCCGGCCGGATGTGGCCGAACGACGAGGTGTGGGCCTACGCCGTCCGGCGCTTCGACCGGCACACGGACGGCACCCGGTCGCTTGTCCACATCGAGGACTTCGCGCAGGTCCGCGACAAGTACCCGCAGGACAAGTACCAGTCGACCTTCGAGACGGTGGCCGCCGTCTCCTACCGCGGCCACGACCTGGAGTCGCTGCGGGAGGCCGTGCGGCGCATCGCCTTCTCGGTCGTCGTCGGCAACGGCGACGCCCACCTGAAGAACTGGTCCCTGATCTACCGCGACCGTCGCGTGCCCACCCTCGCCCCGGCCTACGACCTCGTCTCCACCGTTGCGTACGCGCCGGACGGCGAACCCGAGGACATGGGGCTGAAGTTCGGCGGGAGCAAACGCTTCGAGACGGTCCGCCCCGCCACCTTCGACCGGCTGGAGGCGACCCTGGACCGGAGGTTCGGCGCCTCCGGCGGGCGGCTTGCCGAGACCGCCGTCGACACCGTCCGGCGGGTGAGGGAGGCATGGCCCAGCTGCGAGGAACTGCTCGCGGCCAGCCCTGCTCTGCGCGAGGCCGTCGGCGACTGGATCCGCCACTCCGCGCGGCGGTTCCTCCAGGAGCACTGAGCCCGGCCCCCGGTGGGACACCGCCTGGGCGGCCGGGCCCGGGATGCGCGCCGGTGTCCGTCGCTCTCCCCGACCGTCCGCTCAGTCCCTGTCGGCGACGAACGAGCCCATGCCCGGCCTCGTGGTGATCAGGCCCTCCTCCCGTAGGGCCGCCGTCGCCTTCCGGACCGTGACCCGTGCGACTCCGAATTCCGCTTCGAGCCGTACTTCGGAGATGAGATGGCGGGGCGGGTACTCGCCGCTGTGGATGCGCCTCCGCACCACATCGGCGATCTGCTCCCACTTCGGCTGGGTCGGGTCGAACTCGAACTCGGTCACGGGGTCAGCCGTCTGAGGTCTTGGGCTCGGGCACGACGTAGGAACCCTTGCCGGGCACTGTGTAGACGAGTTCGCGCTCCCGCAGTTCGCGCATGGCGCGGCGCGCGGTCATCTGGGCGATCCCGTACTCCTCGGAGAGGCGGGCCGGGGCCGGGATCATCCGGTCCGGCGCGTACTCACCGCTCGCGATCTTCGCTTCGATCACATCCGCCAGTTGCATGTACAGCGGGCGTCCCGACTCCGGATCAAGGCTCATGCCTTGAAGCTAGCTAGTCATACAACAGTTCGCATGGCTAGCTCTATCTACACCGTGATACATCTAGATGCATCGCGGTGTGATTTGCTTCACGCCGGAACGGAAAGACCCCCGCGACCGACGCAACCGGTCCGGGGGCGTGGCCACCAACTACACAGGAGTTGATGACGTGCGCGACCTTATCGCGCGTGCCCTCGGACGGGCACGCTGTCCCGTCCTCGTGCTGCTGCTCGCCCGGCTGCTTCCGGCCAGTGGCCGGCACCGCAGGATCCCGGCCCCGGCGCCCCTGCGCCGGACGGTCGCCGCCCGGCCCGCGCCGACCGGCGCGAGGGCGGTGGCACGGATCCCGGTGCCGCGCTCGCCGTACAGCCGCGAGCAGGCCCGGCCGCCGGCCGGGGCGGACTCGGCGCTGGTGCGGCCGTACCGGGCGGCGCACGAGCATGCGGCCCGCGAGCGGGTGGCGCGGCGACGGCGGCGGGTGCTGTGGCTGGCGACCATGGGCCTGGACCTGGACACCCGGAACATCCACGCGGCGGCCGGGGGTGCCCGGTGGTGAACGAGACGGAGTACCGCTCCCCGTCCTGTGTGATCGGCCGGCACGGGCACTGCGCCGACGGCGAACCGCGCGACAGCGGTGTCCCCGGCGTCCGCCACCTGGTGTGCGCCTGCCCGTGCCACCCCGCGCCGGAGGCGCGGGAGCCCGCCACCGCGCCGCCCCCCGGCGCCGGGCACTGGTACCGGCTGTGCTGGACCGTACGGCCGGAGCAGGATCCGTACCGGCTCCTGCCGCGCGTGCTCCACGGCGTACTGCTCGGGCAGGACGTGCCCGCGATACTGCGCGGGATGCGCGGCTGCCTGGCCCCGCCGGCCTTCCACGACCCGGCCCGCGTCCGGGCCGAGGCGGACACCGGGCGCGGCTGGACGTACGAGACCGCCGCCCTCACCGCCCACGCCCGCCGCATCGCCGAACCGGCCCGACCCACCGAACCCGCCGACCACGCGGCCCTGTTCGGCTGCCCGGACCGGAGGGGGTACCGGGCGTGATGTCCCACCGCACGCGCCGCGGGCGCCTGGAGTCGTGCACCTGGACCACCCTCCTGGTGGCCGTCTCCACCGTGGCCGTGGTCCTCCTCGTCCAGGCCGCCCACCGCGGCTGACTCGTACGGCCGCGCGCCTGCCGGGTGGGGAGGGCACGCCCTCCCCACCCGATGCGGAGCGGGAGACGAGGACGCATGTCTGAGCCGTCGGAGCAGTCGTACGCAGATAGATTGAGCACATGTCACGCAGGGTCGAGAGCATCGCCGTCACCGGTTACAAGTCGATCAGGGCGACCGAGCTGACCCTGGGACCGATCACCGTCCTCGTCGGCCCCAACGGCGCGGGCAAGAGCAACTTCATCGACGCGGTCGAACTGCTCGGACGCATCGCCGACGGGGACCTGCGGATGGAGGTCGGCCTGCGCGGTGGGGCGGAAGCCATGCTGCACGACGGCGCGAAAGGGACCGCCGCACGTATCGAGCTGCGAGTGCAGGCGAAGGACGGGCATCTGGGCAACGCCTACGAGGCGGCTCTGGTGCCTGCCGCCCAAGGGGAGCTGGTCTTCGAACGCGAGGTGGTGGAGTTCCACGACTCCACCAGCTACGAACAGCCGTGGAGAGAGGAGATCGGCAGAGGCAACCGGGAATCCCGGCTGCCGGAGGCGGCCGAGTCGGGCCCGCGCGGAGTCGGGGGAGTCGCCCGGCACACGCTCTCGATACTGCACGGCTGCCGCGTCTACCACTTCCACGACACCACCCGCAACGCGCCGGTGAAGCAGGCGGGTTACGCCTCCGACTCCGAGGCCCTGCACCCGGACGCCGGCAACCTCGCGGCCTTCCTGATGAGACTGGGGGAGGAGCACTCGGCGGAGTACCGGAGGATCGTGCGCACGGTCCGTTCCGTCGCGCCGTTCTTCCGCGATTTCGTTCTCACCGAGGACTCCGGCGGACGGGTGCGCCTGCGGTGGAAGCAGTTCGGCTCCGACACCGTCCTCCCGGCGGAGGCCTTGTCCGACGGCACCCTGCGGTTCGTCTGCCTGACCACGCTCCTGCTCCAGCCGCAGCCCCCGGCGCTGCTGGTCCTGGACGAACCGGAACTCGGCCTGCACCCCGCTGCGATCAGAGTCCTGGCGGAATCGCTCCGGACGGCCTCGGTGCACAGCCAGGTCCTCCTGGCCACCCAGTCCGTCACACTGCTCGACGAGTTCACGCTCGACGAACTCGTCGTCGCCGAACGCCTCAACGGCGCGACGGAATTTCGGCGCCCGGACCCGGAAGAACTGGCCGCCTGGCTCGACGACTACTCGCTGGGCGATCTCTGGCTGAAGAACCTCCTGGGCGGGCGCCCCAGGCCCGAGCGGAAGCGGCGGGGGTGACCGGGGTGCGGCAGGCCTGTGTGCTGGTGGAGGGCCAGACGGAGGAGAACGTCGTCGCGAGGCTCCTCCAGCCCGAACTGAGTGAGCGCGGTGTGTGGCTCACCCCGGTGGTGCTCAAGACGCGCCGCGCGGCCGGGCAGCCGCACAACCGCGGCGGGGTGAGCACGTGGTCGAGGATCGAGCGTGACATCCGGGCGCTGCTGCGGAACTCGGCGGTCGACACGGTGACCACCCTGCTCGACTTCTACGGGCTGCCCTCCGACACCCCGGGATATTCCGACATGCCTGCCGGAGACGCGTACGCGCGGGTGGCGTACGTGGAGAAGGCCATGGCACGGAGCATCGGCGATGCCCGCTTCCTGCCGTTCCTCGTTCTGCACGAGACGGAGGCGTGGGTGCTCGCGGCGGCCCGCGAACTCGCGGAGCTGCTCGAATCACCGAAGCTGGGAGACAAACTGGCGGCACAGGTCGAGGTGGCGGGCGGCCCCGAACTCGTCAACGACGGTCCCGACACGGCTCCGTCGAAGCGGATCCTCAAGGCGTGCCCGGAGTACCACAAGGTCGTGGACGGCCCCGACGCGATCGAACTCCTCGGCCTGGACGCGCTGCGCGCCGCCTGTCCGCACCTCGACGCCTGGCTGAAGCGGCTCGAATCGGAGGGCGCCTGAGCGCTGTCCTGGAGGAGGGTGCGCCCTCCCCACCGGACCCTGGCGGACCGGAGCGGTACGGCGGCTTGGGCCGGACTCCACCCGGCCCCCTACGCTGGGCGGGTTCCTGGAACGGTCGTCCGCCCCGAGGGGAAGGCTCGTGCCTGTGCGACCGTTCACCTGCGGGTTCCCCCCGCCCGTCCTCATCCGGCCGCCCACGTCAGGGAGTTCACCATGCCGCGCCGTTCCGTCCTGTCCGCGACCGCCCTCGCGGCCGTCCTGCTCACGGCCGGCTGCGGCGGCGGGGGCCCGAACGGTGCGGAGGAACCCGTCGCCACGGCTGAGAAGTCCGCGAGTATCTCCGGCCCCGACGCCCCCTCACCGTCTCCGGAAGTGGGCGACCGGCCGGCGGGAGCCCCGCAGGACGCGTCAAGGAAGTCGGGAGAGGGCCGGTGGACGGGCACGTCCGCCGCTCCGGCGCTCAGGGACGTACGGGTGAGCGGCCACGACGCGTACGACCGGATCAGCTTCGAGTTCGCGGACGGAGCGCCGGACTACTTCGCCGAGTACGTGGACACGCTGCGCCACGGCGGGCTGGGCGAGGAGGTCCGCATCACCGGCGAGCACCGGCTGAAGATAGTCTTCGTCGGAGTCACGCCGCAGGCCGCCTTCGAGGACCGGGAAGGCGCTTCCGTCATCCGCGAGATACGCGACCTGGGAGTCTTCGAGGGAGAGATGGGCGTGGGGGTCGGCGTGGACCCCGAAGGCGGCGGCCGGGCGGGGTTCCGGGTGAAGGCCGAAGAGAACCGGATCGTCGTCGACATCGCGCACGGGCAGGCGAACCCGCAGGACTGACACCGGCCGGGGAAGCCGGGGAGGGCGTTCCGGGGCTTAGCGGATCCGTTCGCGGGGAGCGGTCAGTCGAGGCAGAACTCGTTGCCCTCGATGTCCTGCATCGTGATGCACGACTCGTTGACGCCATCGGCGCGCTGCGTCAGCACGTGTTTCGCGCCGAGAGCCATCAGCCGTGCGCACTCGGCCTCGAGCGTGGCCAGGCGCTCCTCGCCCACGAGACCGGTGCCGGCCCGCACGTCGAGGTGCACCCGGTTCTTGGCGGTCTTGCCCTCGGGGACGCGCTGGAAGAACAGCCGCGGGCCCACGCCGGAGGGATCGACGCAGGCGAACCACGAATCCCGCTCCTCAGGGGGCAGCGAGCCGCTGTAGTCGTCCCAGGTGGCGAATCCCTCCGGGGGCGGCGGTACGACGTACCCCAGCACCTCGCACCAGAAGCGGGCGAGGCGCTCGGGTGCCGCGCAGTCGAATGTGATCTGGACCTGTCTGACCGATGCCATCGGGCAACCGTAGGCAAGGTGGTTCCTTCGCTCAACTTTATTTGGCGACAGGAACGTCGACGGGAGGGAACCCCATGCGGCCGCCGCCGTGCCGCACGGCAGGGGGAACCGGTACGGATGCGCCCGGGACGTAGCGCTCGCCGGTCGCGGGGAGGGCGACGGTGGTGGTGTTGGTGACCACCAGTTCGTCGTGAGTGCCCCCGTCCAGCAAGCGATGCAGCTGGGCGTAGATCCAGTTGTGGTGGTTCGTGGGTCTCGGAGGGATGGGGACCTCCTCTCCGATGAGCTCGGCTCGCAGGCCCTCGGGCAGCCCGGTCTGCTCGATCCGCGTGTGGGTGTGGAGCATGTCGTACGGTCCCCGGTCGGGCAGCGGTGTCGTCACAGGGCCTTTCACGGTTGGTCCCCCTCTGTGGCTGTGCACGTTCGTGCCGGACTGCCTGCCTCACGGGGGACGCCACCATCATGCGCCAGGCAAGGGCATCGATGCCGGAACCCGTCCCCCGCCGGGGCGACGATCCGGCGGGGGACGGGACACGGGCGGGGAGGCGGGGGCTCAGAAGTCGGCGCGGACCTGCTCGTCCACCCGGCCGACGGACTCCAGCTCGTACATCTTGGTGTACCGGTTGCGGAGGTACTCGATGTCGGCGTCGCGGGCCTCGGCCTTCTCACGGGGGTAGAGCAGGATCAGCTCGTAGGAGCGCTCGCCGTTGATGGAGCCGGTCCTGTCGCGCCACTGGCCGTAGCCCTCCTGGAGGGTGAGGCCGTCGGGGAAGCGCGGGGTGACGTACTTGTTCAGGAAGTCCATGAACTGCTCCTCGGTGATCGGCGGCTCGCCGCCGTGGCGGCCGGTGCCGAAGAAGAGCTGGGTGCGCACGTACGGCTTGGTGTTGGGGGACTTGTACGTCCCGGACGCCTCGGCGCGGGCGGAGGCGGGTCTGGCGTCCCGCTCCTGGAGCGTGGTGGCGAAGGCGGTGGAGGCGCCCGCCGCGCAGAGCAGGGCCGCCAGCAGGACGGCGAGGCGGGTGCGGCGGGCGGGGCGGGAGGTGCGCGGTGTCATCGAAGCTCCGTCGGCTCGGTGGGCGGGGGGTGGGCTTCTCCTTCGCCGGGCCGCTCACGCGGGAGTTCCCGTGTGAGCAGCACGGCCAGGTCTTTGGTGGTGCCGCGCAGCGCGCGCGGCACCCGGCGGCCCTCACCGACGGCGGCGACCGCCTGCCGCAGGGAGTTCAGGGCGCGTACGGACCCCATGCGGGGAGCGCTCTCGGCCAGGGCGGACAGCAGGGCGTCCGTCTCCCGCCACGCGCCCGCGCGGGCCAGGACGCGGGCGAGGTCGGCGGCGAACAGGGCGCGGTAGGCGGGGCCGCCGTCGGACGCGACGGCCGAGTGGAGCAGGGCCGCGGCGCCCTCCGCGTCTCCCAGGTCGGCCAGGACGAGCCCGTGGTGACCGTCGAGTTCGGCGCGGTCGAACCACCAGCTCCAGGCGGGGTCCTGCTCCGAGGGGCCGTCGGCGGACATCTCCCGGGCGGCGTCCAGGGAGCGCAGCGCCCGCGCCCGCTCGCCGAGCTGGGCGTACGCGCGCGCCCGGCGCACATGGAACAGGGCGGCCACCCGCGGCGGCAGGTCCCGCCGGGCCAGGACGGCCGCGGAGGTGCGCAGGGACGTGCGGGGGCGCATGAGGTGGGCCTGCTGCATGCTCAGCACGGAGAGCACCAGCAGCTCGATGGACCGTTCGTCCTCGGGCAGGCGGCGGATCAGGGCGAGCGCCCGCCGGTTGAGGCGGTACGACGGCCCGTGCCGTTCGGCGTCGAACAGGATCCAGGCGGCGACCTCGAAGAACTCCGCGAGGTCCGCCGGGTCCGCGACCGCCGGGTCCGCGACCGCCGTGCCCGCCCCGCAAGCAGCCTCGGCCGCCTCGACCGCCCGCACGGAGCGCAGCGCCCCGGGGGCGGCGTGGCGTGCTCCCAGCGTCCGGTCGAGCGCGAGGAGTTCGGCCGTCATGGCGCGGACGTCCGGCGGGGAGGGCGGGCGGGGTTCCATCGGTTTCCTGGCGGGGTCGGTCCTGGCGGAGGCAGGGGGGGTAGAAGTCAGGGATCTGGGCTCAGGGGTTCAGGGGTCCAGAGCTCAGGGCTCAGGGCTCAGGGGTGATCGCTTCCCCGCGGCGCCGCGGCCTGTTCGGGGGTGACCTGTCCGGCCCCGGCCCGTGAGGCGGCCGGACGGGCCGCGGGGAGCCGGGCGAAGGCCCTGGCCACCTCGGACAGCCAGGCCACCTCCTGCGCGAAGTCGCCGGATTCGCCCGAACCGCCCCGGCGTTCGGCCGGCGGGGGCGGCGCGGCGGGTAAGGGGGACGGGGGGTCCGCCGGGGCCCCGGCCCGCGCGTCGAGGGCTGCCCTCAGCAACCGGGCCTCGCCGGCCGGGGAGCCCCGCTCCGCGTCGCGCGGCAGATGCGGGCCCAGGGCGTGGTAGCCGTCGAGGATCTCGATGACGCGCCGGTGGAGCCGGTAGTCGAGGTCGGCCGGCGGGAGCAGGTCCAGCGGCCGCCTGGGCGGCGGTTCGAGCGCGATCGCCGGCACCGCCTCGTACAGGGCCCACCACAGGGGACGCAGCCGCAGGTAGGAGAGATAGCCGCGCAGCCGGCCGGAGAGGGCGGGCCCCCAGGACGGCACCGTCCAGCCGAACACCTGCAGCAGCGCCCCCACGCTCCCGGCCAGCCAGTAGGCGGGCTCCCAGGCGCTCATGTCGTGGCCGAGCTGGGTGCCGGCGATCTGGGTGTAGCGGATGGCGCAGTACAGCAGGATGAGCGAGGCGCCGGCGGTGACCGTCCACATGCCCGCGCGCAGCCAGGTGCGGCGGGCGATGCGCGCGTAGCGGTAGGACAGCCGTACGGCCCCGACCTGCCCCACCGCGCAGACGGTGATGTAGAGGAGCAGGTATCCCGCGTAGTCGCGGTCCCGCATGTTGCTCAGCAGGGTGCCCTCGGCGGAGGCGGTCTGCCGGTAGGGCTCCACGACGAAGAACAGCACGACCAGCACCGCCAGCGCGGCGGAGAACGCCAGCACGCGCCGCCGGGCCAGCACCGCCGCCCGCTCGGGCGGGTGCGACCAGTGGACCAGTACGACCTGCTGGGCGGCCGTCAGCACGACCACCGCTGCCTGCGTCAGGAGCGTGGTGAGGTTCGGGTAGCCGAACAGGCGGGAGACGTCGTCGCGCAGCCAGTTGAGGTCGATGAGGAAGCTGACACCGGAGCACAGGAAGTAGATCTCCAGGGCCCACAGGGCCGGGTCGCCCCTGCGCCGCAGGAGCTCGGGGAGCTTGTAGCAGAACGCGGCGAGGCCGACGAGGGCGCACAGGTGGGACAGGACGTCGTAGATCATCCGCGGCCGACGACGCTTTCCACGCGGGCCATCACGGTGGCGTCCTCGGGCGGCAGGGCGTCGGCGTCCTCCGGGCCGGGGGCGGCCTTGCGGCGGGCGTGGGCCAGGAGGAGCGAGGCCATCATCTCGGCCTCCTGCTCGGCCCGGTCGTCGTAGGCGGAGCGCTTCAGCGACCTGCGTACGAGGTCCGGATCGGCCTCCGGGAAGAGGTGGGCCGGGACGGCCGGCCCGGGGAGCGCGCCGAAGTCGTGCTCGCAGATGATGTGGGAGAGCTCGTGGGCGATGATGTGCTCCTGGTGGGGCCTGCTGGTGTTCGCCCGGTAGACGATGACGTCCGTGTCCGGCAGGGCGATCCACAGGCCGTGGAGCAGTGGCTCCTCCATCTCCATCGGGACGAGGCGGATGGTGCGCCCGCGCCGGCGGCCCACCTGTTCGCAGACGGCCGTGATGCCCCCGGCGCCGGTGGTGCCCGCCGGGTCCGAGGCGTCCGCTGCGCCGTCGTGACCGGGGACGACACCGATCTCGGCCAGGCGCCTCTCGCAGTCGCGCTGCATCTCCCGGAACCGGGCACGCCGACGGCCCGGTAAGCGCAGGGGGGACGCTGCCACCGGCGTGTCCTTTCCGGCGCCTCCCGCTTCGCGCGGCGTCGCCTTCGGGGTCCTGGGGGCGGCGCCGCGGGGTGGTCGGCCGGGTGTCGGTGCTCGGCGCCTCCTGATAGATCGTCACCAACCGGCGGGCCGTGCGCAACCCGATGCCGCGATTGCGGCACGGCCACCGGCAAGTTGGCTCAAAGACGCCCCTGGCCGCCGTACAGTCCGGCCGCCAGTTCCGCGACGGCGGCGGAGGCTCGGGCGTGGAGGGAGCCGCCGAAGGTGACACGGGAGGCGCCCAGGGCGCCCAGTTCGGCGGGGGAGGGGGTGCCGGGGCGGCACAGGGCGTTGACCGGGGCGCCGATCTCCGCCACCAGCACCGGCAGATGGTCCGGGGGCGCGGCGATGGGGTAGACGCACTCGGCGCCCGCCGCCGCGTACAGCCGCCCGCGCTCCACCGCCGCCGCCAGAGGATCGCCGGTGCCGCGCAGATAGGTGTCGATCCGGGCGTTGACCAGCAGCCTTCCGTCCGCCGCCGCGCACACCGCGGCCAGCCGCTCCGCCTGGCGCCCCGGATCGGCCAGCCCCTGGTCGGCCGGCCCCTGGTCGGCCGACCCCCGCGCGGCCGGCTCGGAGTCCTCCAGGTTGCAGCCGACCGCCCCGGCCTCCAGCAGCCGCTCGGCGATCTCCCGCGGGGCCAGCCCGTAGCCCCGCTCGATGTCGGCGGTGACGGGTACGTCCACCGCGCGGACGATCCGGGCGACGGCCGCGAACATCTCGCCGGGCGGGGTGTTCTCGCCGTCGGCGTACCCCAGGGTGGCGGCCACCGCGCTGCTGGAGGTGGCCAGCGCGGGGAAGCCCGCGCCGGCGAAGGCGCGGGCGCTCACCGCGTCCCAGACGTTTGGCAGGACCAGGGGCGCGCCGCGGTGGTGGAGGGCGCGGAAGGCGTCCACCGCGCCCCGGCCGCCGGAGGTCACTCCCGGCCCTTGTCCCCGAGCGAGCCGGGCACGGCGCGGGTGGCCACCTGGAAGCGGTTCCAGGCGTTGATGGAGACGATCTGCGAGATCAGATGGGCCAGTTCGGTCTCCTCGAAGTTCTTCGCCGCCCGCTCGTAGACCTCGTCCGGAACGTAGTGCCCCTGCGGCGTGCCGCCGTCCAGCCGGGTGACCGCCTCGGTGAGGGCGAGGGCGGCCTGCTCCTTCTCGGTGTAGAGGCCGTGGGCCTCCTCCCAGGCGTCGAGCAGGTCCAGCTTGAGCCGGTCGATGCCCATCCTGCGGGCGTCGGTCAGGTGCATGTCGATGCAGAAGGCGCACTTGTTGAGCTGCGAGGCGCGGATCTTGACCAGTTCGGCGATGACCGGGTCCAGCCCCTTCGACGCCGCGGCCTCGAAGGCGGCCATCCCCTTGTACACCTCGGGGACGAGCTTCCAGAGGTTCATGCGCGGGCCGTGTTCGTGAACTGTCGTCATGGTGACGACCCTAGGCGGGCGGTAGCCCAGGAGTATGGTCCACTTCCATGCGGGAATCCTGGGCCAATCCGGCCGATGGCCCCGACGGCCCGGTCGTCGGTGCCGGCAGCGACCTCCATCTGGACCTCGGCGGACCGGGGGGCCTGCGCGCCTGTCTGATGCGCGCCCTGCGCGACGCCGTCCGCACCGGCCGCCTCGCCCCCGGCGCCCGGCTGCCCTCCTCCCGCTCGCTCGCCGCCGACCTCGGCGTCGCCCGCAACACCGTGGCCGACGCGTACGCCGAACTCGTCGCCGAGGGCTGGCTGACGGCCCGCCAGGGCTCGGGCACCCGTGTCGCGCCGCGCGCCGAACCGGTCGCGCCGGCCGGCCCGCCGGGCGCGCGCCCCGCCCTCCCGTGCCGGTCCCCGCACCCCGCCCCCGCCCGCAGGCCCCCGCGGATCCTCCACGACCTGCGCTCCGGGCGGCCGGACGTCTCCGCCTTCCCCCGGGCCGCCTGGCTCACCTCCGCCCGCCGCGCCCTGACCGCCGCGCCCAGCGCGGCCCTCGGCTACGACGACCCGCGCGGCCGGCCCGAACTGCGCCGAGCGCTGGCCGGATACCTCTCCCGCGCGCGGGGCGTGCGCGCCGACCCCGAACGGATCGTGGTCTGCGCCGGGTTCGTGCGCGGGCTGGCGCTGCTGGGGGAGGTGCTGGGCACCACGGTGGCGGTGGAGTCCTACGGCCTGTGGATCCACCGCGGCCTGCTGACCCGCGCCGGGGCGCGCACCGTGCCGCTGCCGGTGGACGGCCGCGGCGCCGACGTGTCCGCCCTGTACGCCGCCGGGGCGCGCGCGGCCCTCCTCACCCCCGCCCACCAGTACCCCACCGGCGTCCCCCTCCACCCCGACCGGCGCACGGCCGTCGTCGACTGGGCGCGGGCCACCGGGGCGGTGGTCCTGGAGGACGACTACGACGGCGAGTTCCGCTACGACCGCCGGCCCGTCGGCGTGCTCCAGGATCTCGATCCGGAACGGGTGGTCTACCTCGGCACCACCAGCAAGAGCCTGGCGCCGGGGCTGCGGCTGGGCTGGATGGTGGTGCCCGAGGCGCTGCTCGGCCCCGTCCTGGCCGTCCGCCGCGAGACGGCCGAGACCTGCGGCGTCCTCGACCAGCTCACCCTCGCCGACTTCCTGGACTCGGGTGCGTACGACCGGCACGTGCGCGCCATGCGGCTGCGCTACCGGCGCCGTCGCGACCAGCTCGTGGCCGCGCTCGCCGAGCACGCCCCCGCGGTACGCGTCACGGGCATCGCGGCCGGACTGCACGCCGTGCTGGAACTGCCGCCGGGCGCCGAGGAACCGGTGCTGGAGGCGGCACGTCGGGCGGGGGTGGCCCTGGAGGGGCTGGCGCGCTTCCGCCACCCGGCGGCCGCCGCCCCGGCGCCCGGCTCCGGACGCGACGCGCTCGTCGTCGGCTACGGCACCCCGCCCGAGCACGGCTTCTCCCCGGCGGTGGAGGCGCTGTGCGCGGTGCTGCGCGACGTCCTCTGACGACCCGCCGGGGGTGATCCGCCGAGAGGCACCCCGCCGGGGGCCCTGCCGAGGGCGCCGCGCACCCGCGCCCGCGCTCAGGAGCCCAGCACCGCGCCGAGCCGCTCCAGACCCCAGTCCAGGTCCTCCTTGGAGATCACCAGCGGCGGGGCGATGCGGATCGTCGAGCCATGGGTGTCCTTGACCAGGACGCCCCGCTCCATCAGCCGCTCGGAGATCTCCCGGCCCGTGCCCAGGGACGGGACGACGTCCACGCCCGCCCACAGCCCGCGCCCGCGCACCGCCTCGACCACCCCGCCGCCCGCCAGCAGACCCAGCTCGTGGTGGAGGTGCTCGCCCAGCTCGGCCGCCCGCTGCTGGAACTCGCCGGTCCGCAGCATCGCGACCACCTCCAGCGCCACCGCGCAGGCCAGCGGGTTGCCGCCGAAGGTGGAGCCGTGCTCGCCGGGCCGGAAGACGCCCAGCACATCAGCCGAGGAGACCACCGCCGAGACCGGCACGACGCCGCCGCCGAGCGCCTTGCCCAGCACGTACACGTCCGGCACCACGCCCTCGTGCTCGCACGCGAACGTCCGGCCCGTGCGGCCCAGGCCCGACTGGATCTCGTCCGCGACGAACAGCACGTTCCGCTCGCGGGTCAGCTCGCGCACCCCCGCCAGATAGCCCGGCGGCGGCACCAGCACACCCGCCTCGCCCTGGATCGGCTCCAGCAGCACGGCGACGGTGTCGTCCGGGTTCTCGTCGAGCGCGGCCCGCATCGCCTCCAGGTCGCCGTAGGGGACGACGTCGAACCCCGGCGTGTAGGGGCCGTAGTCGGCACGCGCCTCGGGGTCGGTGGAGAAGCTGACGATCGTGGTGGTGCGGCCGTGGAAGTTGTTCTCGGCCACGATGATCCGCGCCCGCCCCTCGGGGACGCCCTTGACCCGGTAGCCCCACTTGCGGGCCGTCTTCACCGCCGTCTCCACGGCCTCCGCGCCGGTGTTCATCGGCAGCACCGCCTCCATGCCGCACAGCCCGGCCAGCTCCGTGCAGAAGGCGGCGAAGCGGTCGTGGTGGAAGGCGCGGGAGGTGAGGGTGAGCCGGTCCAGCTGCGCGTGGGCGGCGGCCAGCAGCCGGGGGTGGCCGTGGCCGAAGTTGAGCGCCGAGTAGCCGGCGAGCATGTCCAGGTAGCGCCGGCCCTCCACGTCGGTCATCCACGCCCCCTCGGCGGAGGAGACCACGACCGGCAGCGGGTGGTAGTTGTGCGCGCTGTGCGCGTCGGCGGCGGCGATCAGTTCGGCGGAGGCGGTACGCGCGGTGCCCGCGGAAGCGGTGGGCGCGGCGGAGCCGGGAGAGGCGGGGGCGGGGGAGGAGGCTGGGGAGGCGGACGATTCTGCCGAGGTGGCCATGGAACGCTCCGTGTCGGGTGGGCGGAGTGGACTGTGCACCGGCGATCGTGCGGCGGTCGCCGCGTGTGATGCCTATCTCTATCGTCGTACGCCCGCTTCGCACCGAAACCCTCCGGCGCGGCGTGTTCCGGTGCGCCGGCACGCCGGTACGGCCCATGTCCGAAAGGCCGCACCCGGGCCTCGCGCGGGCCTTGCGCGGGGCCTCGTCCGGCCCCGTGCCCGGCTCCGCACAGGAGGCGGAACACGGGTGATCCCGGCGGCGGCCCTCTGCGAGAATGGCGCCATGGCCACTGACCGTCCCCGTGTACTCTCCGGCATCCAGCCCACCGCGGGCTCCTTCCACCTCGGCAACTACCTCGGTGCCGTCCGCCAGTGGGTCGATCTGCAGGACACCCACGACGCGTTCTACGCCGTCGTGGACCTGCACGCCATCACCGTCCCGCAGGACCCGAAGGAGCTGCGCGCCTCCACCCGGCTGGCCGCCGCCCAGCTCCTGGCCGCGGGGCTCGACCCGGAGCGCTGCACCCTGTTCGTCCAGAGCCACGTGCCCGAGCACGCGCAGCTCGCCTGGGTGATGAACTGCCTCACCGGCTTCGGCGAGGCCTCCCGGATGACCCAGTTCAAGGACAAGAGCGCGCGGCAGGGCGCCGAGGCCACGACGGTCGGCCTGTTCACCTACCCCGTCCTCCAGGTCGCCGACATCCTGCTCTACCAGGCCGACAGCGTCCCCGTCGGCGAGGACCAGCGCCAGCACATCGAGCTGACCCGCGACGTCGCCGAGCGCTTCAACAGCCGCTACGGCCACACCTTCACCGTCCCCTCGGCCTTCATCCTCAAGGAGACGGCGAAGATCTACGACCTGCAGGAGCCGACGGTCAAGATGAGCAAGTCGGCCGCCTCCCCCAAGGGCGTGGTCAGCCTGCTCGACGAGCCGAAGGCCTCCGCAAAGAAGATCAGGAGCGCGGTGACCGACACCGGCACCGAGATCCGCTACGACGAGAAGGACAAGCCCGGCGTCAGCAACCTGCTGGTGATCTACTCCACCCTCACCGGTACCGGGATCCCGGAACTGGAGCAGCAGTACGCGGGCAAGGGCTACGGTGCCCTCAAGACCGACCTGGCCGAGGTCGTCGCCGCCTGGGTGACGCCCTTCCGGGAGCGCACCCAGGAATATCTGGACGACCCCGAGACGCTGGACTCGGTGCTGGCCAGGGGAGCGGAGAAGGCACGCGAGGTCGCGTCGCGGACCCTGGCCACGGCGTACGAGAAGGTGGGCTTCGTACCCGCCAAGCACTGACAGCGCGGCAGACGGCCAGGGGGAGAAGCAAACGGCAGGGACGAGGAAGGAGAAGCACGTGGGGACCGTCACGCTCGGTGTATCGATCGCGGTCCCGGAGCCCTACGGCAGCCTGCTCCAGCAGCGGCGCGCCGGCTTCGGTGACAGCGCGGCCCATGGCATCCCCACCCACGTGACCCTGCTGCCGCCGACCGAGGTGGACCCCGCGTGCCGCCCCGAGATCGAGGAGCACCTCGCCCGGGTGGCGGCGGCGGGACGGTCCTTCCCGATGAGGCTGTCGGGCACGGACACCTTCCGCCCGCTGTCGCCGGTGGTCTTCGTCCAGGTCGTCGAGGGCTCCTCGGCCTGCGGGTGGCTCCAGGAGCGGATCCGGGCCGAGCACGGCCCGCTCGCCCGGGATCTCCGGTTCCCCTACCACCCGCACGTCACGATCGCCCACGGCATCGCCGAGGAGGCGATGGACCGGGCGTACGCGGAGCTGGCCGACTTCGAGGCCGCCTGGACGGTGACGGGCTTCGCGCTGTACGAGCAGGGCGAGGACTGCGTGTGGCGGCTCCGCAGAGAGTTCTCCTTCGGCGGTTCCACGCCCCTGCCCCTGCCTCCGCAGCCTGACTTCTTCAGGCCTCCGGCCCCCTCGCTCTGACGCGCCCCGGCGCGCGGAACAGGGGGCCGGCCGCGGCCCTCCCGGGCCGGGGGAACGCTCAGTGCGCCCGGACCGCTCAGGGCGTCCCGGCGTCCTTCGCCGGGCGCTCGGGGGGCGAGGCCCCGCCGGGCCCGGCGGCGGGCCCCTCCCCGGAGTTCTCCGCCCCCTTCGGGGCCTCCTCCGGATTCCTCACGCCCTTCGGGGAGCCGGTCCTCCCCTTCCCGCCCCCGCTCCCGCCCCCCGCGGCCTCACCGGCGCCTCCGGCGCCTTCCGGCCTCCCGGGGGCCGGCGGCCTCGTCACGATCCTCTCCAGCGCACCGGGGTTCCCCGGGCCGCCCAGGACCGCCGGGCCCTGCGGGCCGCGCCCCGGGCGGGGCGTACCGGCCATGCCCGGCAGCGGCCAGCGCCGGTGCACCCCGTACGCACCCGCGCCGAGCGCGACCAGGAGCGACGCCACGATCATCAGCGCCGTACCGGCGCCGTCCGACGGCCCGTGCGTCCTGGACGCGGTGGGCGTGGTGGGCCCGGCGGGCTGCTCGCCGGCCCCGCCCGCCTGGTTGCCGGGCCTGTCGTCGGTGTTCTTGCCGAGCCCGTTCAAGGCCCCCTCGGGCGGCACCAGCTCGCCCACGGGCTCGGTCTTCCCGGCCGCCTCGAAGCCCCAGTCCAGGAGGTCGGCGGTCTCCTCGTAGACGCTCAGGCCGCCCCCCTCTGGGTGCATGGCGGTCACCAGCAGCACCCGGTCGCCGCGCTGGGCGACGCCGGTGAAGGTGGAACCGGCGTTGGTGGTGTAGCCGTTCTTGACGCCCGCGATGCCCTCGTACGGCTCCAGGCCGGGGGCGCCGGTCAGCAGGCGGTTGGTGTTCTGGATCTCGAAGGTGCCGCGCTTGTTCTTCCCGTCCTTCCCCTTCTCCACGTCTCCGGGGAACCGGGCTCGGACGGTGGCCGCGTACTCGCGGAAGTCCGGCTTCCGCATCCCCGAGCGGGCGAACAGGGTGAGGTCGTAGGCGGAGGAGACGTGCCCCTCGGCGTCGTAGCCGTCGGGGCTGACGACGTGGGTGTCCGTCGCGCCGAGCCGTCCGGCGTGCTCGTTCATCTCCCGGACGGTCTTGTCCACGCCGCCGTTCAGCTCGGCCAGCGCGTGCACCGCGTCGTTGCCCGAGCGGAGGAAGACGCCCTTCCACAGATCGTCGACCGTGTAGGTCAGCCCCTCCTTGAGGCCGACCATGCTGCTGCCCGGGCCGACCCGGAGCAGTTCCTCCCGCGAGACGCGGTGAACCCGGTCCTTGTCGAACTTCGGGAGCAGGGTGTCGGCGAAGAGCATCTTGATGGTGCTGGCCGGGGCGAGCGGCCAGTGCGCGTTCTTCGCCGCCAGCACGTCGCCGGTCTCGGCGTCCGCGACGATCCACGCGCGCGAGGTGATCGAGTCGGGCAGTTCGGGGGTGCCGGCCCCGGCCCGCGGTTCTATCTGGACACCGGGAAGGCCGAGGCGTTCCCCGCCGACGGCGGACATCCGCGCGGGCGGGGAGGGCTCCCTGGGCTTGTCCGACACGGCGTGCGCCGCGGCCGGAGCACCCGTGAGGAGACAGGGCAGGAGGAGAGCGGTGGCGGCGGTGAGGCCGCGGGCGCTGCGCACTCGGCGCGCGCGGGCGATTACTCGGTGAGTCTTCGACACGGAGCGAACGTATCGGCTCGGCGACGGCGGGGAACCTCCGAGAGGACCATCGCGGTGGCGGGAGACGCCCCTGTCAGTGATTCCGTTGGGCCGATAGACATACTTGTAGGTGTGAAACTCTCTCGCCCCGTCTCGTGGTTCCTGCTCGCCTTCGGGGCGTGGAGCTGGTTCGTGTGGACCAACTTCACCAGGAACCTGTGGAAGGACAGCAGCGGCCTGGCGTTCGACGACGCCGGCGACCCGACCGCGTACTTCTGGATCCACCTGGTGCTGGCCGTGGTCTCGCTGGTGCTGGGCACGGCCATCGGGGTCATCGGGCTGCGCGGTCTGCGGGCGCTGCGCGCCTCACGCGACGGCTGACGGCCGAAGGAACGCATGACGGCCGCCGGTACGTTCGGCTGAGGACAGACAACGGGGCAGGAGAGTGGAGCGGGGCATGGCCGTGGTGTTCGTGGGCGTCCTGGTGCTGGTGATCGCCGTCCTGGCGGCGGTGCACTGGTACCTGTGGCGGCGTCTGGTGCGCGACGTGGCGGCGCGCGGCACCTGGTACAGACGGGTGGGCACGCCCCTGCTCGTCCTGCTGCCGCTGATCACCGTCGCGGCGCAGATCGCCGGACGGGCGGACGTGCCCTTCCCGCTGAAGCAGATCCTCGCCTGGCCGGGGCTCCTCTGGCTCGCCATGGTGCTCTACCTGACGCTGGCCCTGTTCGCGGGGGAGGCGGTGCGGCCGCTGCTGCGCCGCTTCCTGGAGCGGCGGGACGCGCGGCGGGCGGCCTCGCCCGCGAGCGGGAACGGCGCCGAGGAGACCGGGGAGGGCACCGGGCGCGGCGCCGCGACGGCGCCGCGCCCCGACGCCTCCGCCGCCGCGTCCGCCGAGGAGGGCGCGGGCGGCGGTGCGGCGGCCGGGAAGGCGCGTACGGCCGTCGCGGACCGCGACGGCGCGGAGCCCGGCCCCGGGACCGCGACCGCGGCCGGCGCCGGTTCCGGGGAGCGCCCGCCGGCCGGTCCGTCGCGCCGGCTGTTCGTGGCCCGCACCGTGGCCGCCGCGGCGGGCGTCGCGGCGGCCGGAACGGTCGGCTACGGCACGTACGGCGTGATGCGCGGCCCGAAGCTCAAGCGCGTCACCGTCCCCCTGGCCAAGCTGCCCCGGGCCGCCCACGGCTACCGCATCGCCGTCGTCAGCGACATCCACCTCGGCCCCGTCCTGGGCCGCTCCCACACCCAGCGGATCGTGGACACCATCAACCGGGCCGACGCCGACATGGTCGCCGTCGTCGGCGATCTGGTGGACGGCACCGTCGCCGAGCTCGGCAGCGCCGCCGAGCCGCTGTCGCGGCTCCGCTCGCGCGACGGCTCCTACTTCGTCACCGGCAACCACGAGTACTTCGGCGATGCGGGCGAGTGGATCGACCACGTCCGTGAGCTGGGCCTTCAGCCGCTGGAGAACGCCCGCCGCGAGCTGCGCCACTTCGATCTGGCCGGAGTCAACGACCTCGCGGGCGAGAGCGAGGGCGAGGGCCCGGACTTCACGCGGGCGCTGGGCGACCGGGACCCCTCCCGCGCGGTGGTCCTCATGGCCCACCAGCCGGTCATGATCCACGACGCGGTGGACCACGGCGTCGACCTCCAGCTCTCCGGCCACACCCACGGCGGCCAGATGTGGCCCGGCAACTACCTCGCGGGCCTGGCCAACCCCACCCTCGCCGGCCTGGAGCGCTACGGCGACACCCAGCTCTACGTCAGCCGCGGCGCGGGCGCCTGGGGCCCGCCGGTGCGGGTGGGCGCCGAATCCGACATCACCGTCGTCGAACTCGCCTCCGTACAGGCCTGACCCGCCCAGGCCCGGAACCCCGCCTGCTTCTGAGTACGAGGACGCATGCCGTGCCCCGGAAGGGCCGTTAGCGTCCACCGCATGGAGAACACCGACACCGTTTCCTCCTCGTCCTCCCCTGCCCTCGGCCGACCCGGGCGCACCGCGGCCGACTGGGCCGCGTCGGCCGGGCTCGCGGTGGTGGTACTGGTAACGGGCTTCCTCACGGGAGTGATCGGGCCGCTGATCGCCATCGCCTGCGGCTCCTGCCAGGACGGCGTACGCGGCCCCCTGCGCTTCGACGGCGCCCTGATCGCCGTCGCGCAGTACGCGGTGCCGCTGGTGACCCTGGGAACGCTGGCCGGGGTGCTCGCGTCGCGGAGATACGGCCGGGTGGCCGGCGCCGGCCTGGGAGTGCTGGCGGCCCTGCTGGTCACGATGCCGGCCCTCGGCCGTTTCACGGCCTGACCGGCAGAGGGCGTGCGCACGGCGAAGGCGCCCGGCCGGGTCTCCCCGGCCGGGCGCCTTCGTGCCCCGGGCCGCCCGTGGCGGGCGGCCCGGAGGGGGACGTCAGTAGCGGCGCGTGATCAGCGCGCGCTTGACCTCCTGGATGGCCTTGGTGACCTCGATGCCGCGCGGGCAGGCCTCCGTGCAGTTGAAGGTGGTGCGGCAGCGCCAGACGCCCTCGCGGTCGTTGAGGATCTCCAGGCGCTGCTCACCGCCCTCGTCGCGGGAGTCGAAGATGAAGCGGTGCGCGTTGACGATCGCCGCCGGGCCGAAGTACTGGCCGTCGTTCCAGAACACCGGGCACGAGGAGGTGCACGCGGCGCACAGGATGCACTTGGTGGTGTCGTCGAAGCGCTCGCGGTCCTCGGCGGACTGCAGGCGCTCGCGGGTCGGCTCGTTGCCCTTGGTGATCAGGAAGGGCATCACGTCCCGGTAGGCCTGGAAGAACGGCTCCATGTCGACCACCAGGTCCTTGAGGACCGTGAGCCCCTTTATCGGCTCGACGGTGATCGGCTTGTCCGGGTTGATGTCCTTGATCAGCGTCTTGCACGCCAGCCGGTTGCGGCCGTTGATGCGCATCGCGTCGGAGCCGCAGATGCCGTGCGCGCAGGAGCGCCGGAAGGTCAGCGTGCCGTCGATCTCCCACTTGATCTTGTGGAGGGCGTCCAGGACGCGCTCCTTGGGGTCGATCTCCAGCTCGAAGTCCTGCCAGGTGACCTCGTCGGAGACCTCCGGGTTGAACCGGCGGATCCGGAAGGTCGCGGTGATGTAGGGGGAGTCCGCAGCCGTGCCGCCGGCACCGGCCTGGGACTTCTCCATGACGGGAGTGGCCATCAGTACTTACGCTCCATCGGCTGGTAGCGGGTCTGCACGACCGGCTTGTAGTCCAGCCGGATCGACTCGGTGCCGTCGTCGCCCACCTCGCGGTACGCCATGGTGTGGCGCATGAAGTTGACGTCGTCGCGGTTGGGGTAGTCCTCGCGGTAGTGGCCGCCGCGGGACTCCTTGCGGGCCAGCGCGGAGACGGCCGTCACCTCGGCCAGGTCGAGCAGGTTGCCCAGCTCGATGGCCTCCAGCAGGTCGGTGTTGAACCGCTTGCCCTTGTCCTGGACGGACACGTTCCGGTACCGCTTGCGCAGGGAGGCGATCTCCTCGACGGCCTCCTTGAGCGTCTGCTCGGTGCGGAAGACCATGACGTTCTTGTCCATGGTCTCCTGGAGCGCCCTGCGGATCTCGGTGACCCGCTCGGTGCCCTCCGAGGAGCGCAGCGCCTCGACCTGGCCCTGGACGAACGCGGCCGGGTCCTCCGGCAGGTCCACGTAGTCGGCGGTCGCGGCGTACTCGGCGGCGGCGATGCCCGCCCGGCGGCCGAAGACGTTGATGTCCAGCAGCGAGTTGGTGCCCAGGCGGTTGGCGCCGTGCACGGACACGCAGGCGACCTCGCCGGCCGCGTACAGGCCCGGCACCACCGTGGTGTTGTCGGCCAGCACCTCGCCCTGGACGTTGGTCGGGATGCCGCCCATCGCGTAGTGCGCGGTCGGCTGGATCGGGATCGGGTCGGTGTACGGCTCGATGCCCAGGTAGGTGCGCGCGAACTCGGTGATGTCCGGCAGCTTGGCGTCGAGCTGCTCCGGCGGCAGGTGGGTGAGGTCGAGGTAGACGTGGTCGCCCTCGGGACCGCAGCCGCGGCCCTCGCGGATCTCGGTGTAGATCGAGCGGGAGACGACGTCGCGCGAGGCGAGGTCCTTCATGACGGGCGCGTACTTCTCCATGAAGCGCTCGCCGTCCTTGTTGCGCAGGATGCCGCCCTCGCCGCGGGCGCCCTCGGTGAGCAGGATGCCCATGCGCCAGATGCCGGTCGGGTGGAACTGGAAGAACTCCATGTCCTCCAGCGGCAGGCCCCGGCGGAACGCGGCGGCCTGGCCGTCACCGGTCAGGGTGTGCGCGTTGGAGGAGACCTTGAAGAACTTGCCGTTGCCGCCCGAGGCGAAGACGACGGCCTTGGCCTGGAAGACGTGGATCTCGCCGGTGGCCAGGTCGTAGGCGACGACGCCCGCGGTGCGCTTGACCCCGTCCACCTCGCTGAGCAGCAGGTCCAGGACGTAGAACTCGTTGTAGAACTCCACGCCCTCCTTGACGCAGTTCTGGTACAGCGTCTGGAGGATCATGTGGCCGGTGCGGTCCGCGGCGTAGCAGGACCGGCGCACCGGGGCCTCGCCGTGGTTGCGGGAGTGGCCGCCGAAGCGGCGCTGGTCGATGGTGCCGTCCGGGGTCCGGTTGAACGGCAGGCCCATCTTCTCCAGGTCGAGGACGGCGTCGATGGCCTCCTTCGCCAGGATCTCGGCGGCGTCCTGGTCGACCAGGTAGTCACCGCCCTTGACCGTGTCGAAGGTGTGCCACTCCCAGTTGTCCTCCTCGACGTTGGCGAGGGCGGCGGCCATGCCGCCCTGGGCCGCGCCGGTGTGGGAGCGGGTGGGGTAGAGCTTGGTCAGCACCGCGGTGCGGCTGCGCTTGGTCGCCTCGATGGCGGCGCGCATCCCGGCGCCGCCGGCGCCGACGATGACGGTGTCGTACTTGTGGATCTTCATGATGAAAGCGCCTCAGCCCCGGCTCTAGCGGATGTTCGGGTCGAAGGTGAAGATCACCAGCGTGCCCAGCAGGACGGTGAACACCGTGGCGGTGTACAGCAGCATCTTCAGCCAGAAGCGGGTGCCGTCACGCTCGGCGTAGTCGTTGATGACGGTCCGCAGACCGTTGGCGCCGTGGAGCATCGCCAGCCACAGCATCAGCAGGTCCCAGGTCATCCAGAAGGGCGAGGCCCAGCGACCGGCCACGAAGGCGAAGTTGATCTTGCTGACGCCGCCGTCCAGGACGAGCTGGATCAGCAGGTGGCCGATCACCAGCACGACCAGCACGATGCCGGACAGCCGCATGAACAGCCAGGCGTGCATCTCGAAGTTGCCGGGCGTGAACTTCTTGGCCGTCCGGCTGGTGCGGGCGCGGGGCGGCTCGATGACGGGGGCGGGGTTGTCTACGTCGTAGGCCATGTCGTCAGCTCCCGAACAGCTCGCTCACGGCGTGCCCGAGGACCGGGTACAGCGCCCCGATCATCAGCACGATCCAGATGCCCATGACGGTCCACAGCATCTGGCGCTGGTACTTGGTGCCCTTCGACCAGAAGTCGACGGCGACGACCCGAAGGCCGTTGAGCGCGTGGAAGAGGATGGCGGCCACGAGGCCGTACTCCAGCAGCGCGACGATGGGCGTCTTGTAGACCGCCACGGTGTCGTCGTAGGCCTCCGGGGAGACGCGGACGAGCGACGTGTCCAGGACGTGCACGAACAGGAAGAAGAAGATGAGGACGCCGGTGACTCGGTGAGCCACCCAGGACCACATGCCTTCCCGGCCGCGGTACAGCGTTCCAGCCGGCACGGAAATACCCTCCGGGAGCGGTTTACGGGGCCGGCCGGCTTCGGTGTCGGTCTGGCCCGGCCGGGTACGGTCCACCGGCCGATGGCCATGGTAACGAGGTCCTGTCGGTGCGGTTCCTCCGGGGGGTCAGATGTGATCAATCAGGCACGGACGGGCTAGGAGTCCGGCCGGGGGCCGTGGTACGGGCCGGGGCCGGTACGCGGGCGCCCGGCGAGGCGGGGCGGGGCGGCTGCCGGGGCCGTCCCGGGGGCACTCCGTCCCGGGCCAGCCGCAGCAGCCGGCCGCGCGCGATGCGGCGCAGCTCCTCGGCGGTCACGGCGCGCTCCTGCTCGGCCTCGTTGCCCAGCCGGGTGCGGATCGCGGCCAGGACGTGGCCGAGCGCCTCCTCCTCGCGCACCCCGTCCACGCACAGCACGAAGGCGTAGCCGAAGCGGCTCTCGTACGCGGCGTGGGCGGCGCGCAGGGCGGTGTGCGCGGCGAGCGCGCCGGGGCCGGTGATGGCGATGTGCCGCCCGCCGTACAGCGGGCCGCCCGGCCCGGCTCCGGCGGCGGACTCCCCGGTCAGGGCCTCGGTCAGGTCCTCGTCGGTGAGGTCGTAGCTGGCCTCGTCGGCGGCGGCGAGCAGCGCCTCGACGTCCGGGTAGGGGCGGTGGGCGGCGATGCTCTCGGCCCACCGCCGGCTGCCGCAGCAGGCGAGCAGGGCTCCTCGGAGGTCGGCGGGGGAGGCGTCGTTGAGGCGGTGGAGCGGCGTTGCCTCGCTTCGCTGAGGGGGCAGGCGCATGGGCTCCTCGGGCGCGGGGAGAAGTCGGGGACGTCGCGGAAGGACAGGAGTGCGGGTGACGGTGCGGGCGGCCGGGGTGGCGAGGGTGGCCGGACGGCCGGGGTGATCGT
The DNA here is from genome assembly GCF_054072955.1 of Streptomyces sp. SS8. NCBI lineage: Bacteria > Bacillati > Actinomycetota > Actinomycetes > Kitasatosporales > Streptomycetaceae > Streptomyces > Streptomyces sp. SS8. The sequence continues at coordinate 42,534 of NZ_JBSVCZ010000019.1, read as the reverse complement.
GTGACGGGGGATGACGTCACGGTAACGATAAGTGGGAGAAGGCGGTCGGCGGGAAGATTCTTTTCACCCGGACGAGACGAGTTCCGGGCGCATGGTTGACGGACGAGGACTGGAAAGGAGCAATACGGTCACCTCATGGGACGCAGGCGCAGACGCAATCCCCGCAGGAAGACCGCCGCCATCGCGATCGTGGCCGCGGCGGCCGCCGCCGTCACGGCCGTCACCCTGCTGGTACTCCCGGACGGCGCGGGGGACGGCGGCGCGGAGCCGGGCGAGGGCCCCCGCAGGGCCCCCGGTGTACCGGCCGTCACCCTGCCCGCCGCCCCCGCCACCGTCCCCGCCGTACGCCGGTGGGAGCCCGAGCCCGGCATCGGCTGGCAGCCCGCCCCCGGCACCCGCGTCGTGGCCGACCCCGGCGGACCGCTCGCCGACGAGGCCGAGCTGCTCGCCGGGGAGCTGGACGTGGAGCACTCCGGCGGACCGGCCGGACCCGGGGACGTCGAACTGAGACTGGACTCCGCCAACTCCGACAAGGGGTACGGAGGCCGCGAGGGCTATGTGCTGAGGGCCGACACCGGCCGGGTCATCGTCACCGGCCGCACCGACGCCGGCGTCTTCCACGGCACCCGCACCCTCCTGCAGGCCCTCCGCGGCGGCGGCTCGATCCCCCGCGGCACCATCCGCGACTGGCCCGACCGCCCGCAGCGCGGCTTCATGCTCGACATCGCCCGCAAGCACTTCGACGCGGCGTGGATCGAGGACCGCATCCGCGAGATGGGCGACCTCAAGCTCAACCAGCTCCAGCTCCACCTCTCCGACGACCAGGCCTTCCGGGTGGAGAGCGACTCCCACCCCGAGGTCGTCTCCGACCCCCACCTGACCAAGGACGAACTGCGCCGGATCGTCGAGCTGGCCAACTCCCGGCACATCACCGTCATCCCCGAGATCGACTCGCCCGGCCACCTCGGCGCGGTGCTCGACGCCCACCCCGATCTCCAGCTGCGCGACGCCGACGGCGACCCGGCCCCCGGCGCGATCGACATCTCCGACCCGCGCTCGGCACGCCTGGTGGACGACCTGCTGCGCGAGTACGCCCCCCTCTTCCGCGACCAGACGGGCCCCGGCCCCTACTGGCACCTGGGCGGCGACGAGTACCGGGCGCTGATGCGCTCCGATCCCGAGGCCGCCCACCCGGAGCTGGCCGAGGCCGCCCGCCGCGAGCACGGCTCCCGGGCCCGGGTGCGGGACCTGGCCACGGCCTGGCTCAACGACCGCGCCGAGACCGTGCGGAAGGCGGGCTTCACACCCCAGGTGTGGAACGACGGGCAGCACGCCGGCGGAGTCGTCGAACCGAGCCGCCCCAGGCAGGTGGCCTACTGGACGGGCAAGGAGATCGGCGCCCGGCCGCCCGGGGAGTACCTGCGCGAGGGCTGGGAGGTGGTCAACCTCAACGACGAGTACCTCTACTACGTCCTCGGCGAGCCCAACGAGTTCACCTATCCGACCGGGGAGCGGATCTACCAGGAGTGGACCCCGGCCGTACTGCGCGGCACCGAGCCCGAACCGGCGGAGCTGACCGGGCCGGACCGGGTGGTGGGCGGGATGCTGGCCGTCTGGTGCGACCTGTCGCAAGCGCAGACGACGGCCGAGGTCGCCCGGGGCGTGCGCATGCCGCTGCGGGCCGTGGCGCAGAAGCTGTGGGACCCCTCCCCGCCCGCCCTGGAGTGGGAGGACTTCCGGGCCCTGGCGGACCGGGTGACGTAGGAGAGGGGCCCGTGCGGCAGGCGGCTCAGGCGGCCGGGCGGCTCACGAGACGATGTCCTTGGTGCGGAAGTGGCGGAAGGCCAGCGCGAACAGCACCAGCGCGTACGCCACGGACACCGAGGCGCCCCGCAGCATCCCGCCCGTCTCCAGTTCCGGCTGGAAGACGTCGGCCCAGGCGAACTGCCAGTGCGCGGGCAGCAGCTCCCGCCAGTCGCCCAGCGCCGTGACCGCGTCCAGGATGTTGCCCACGATCGTCAGCCCGATCGCGCCGCCGACCGCGCCCAGCGGCGCGTCGGTGACCGTGGACAGCCAGAACGCCAGCCCGGCCGTCACCAGCTGGCCGACGAAGACGTACGCCACCGCCAGCGTCAGCCGGCCCAGCGCCTCGCCCTCGGGCAGCGTGCCGCCGGTGGGCAGCTCCAGCGGACCCCAGCCGTACGCCGCCGAACCCGCGGCCAGCGCCACCAGCGGCAGCAGCGCCATCGCCGCCGCGCTGAACGCCAGCGCCACCGCCAGCTTGCTCAGCAGCAGCCGCCAGCGCGGCACGGGGGCCGCCAGCAGATAGCGCAGCGAGGACCAGCTCGCCTCGGAGGCCACCGTGTCGCCGCAGAACAGCGCCACCGGCACCACCAGCAGGAAACCGGCGGAGACGAACAGCGCCATGGCGGCGAAGTTCAGCCCGGAGGCGGTGGCGGTGTCCATCAGGTTGATGCGCCGGCCGCCGCGCTCGGGCTCGCCGCCGATCGCGAAGGCCGCGATCAGCACGAACGGCAGCGCGGCCAGCACCAGGCCGGTCACCAGGGTGCGGCGGCGCCGCAGCTGGCGCACCGCCTCCACCCGCAGCGGCAGGGTGTGCCGCGGGCGGTAGCCGGGTGCGGCGCCCGACGGATCCGCGCCGGACGGGTCCGGTGCGGGCGCGGGAGGGGGAGTGGGGGCGGTGGCGGTCATCGCTCTCCTCCGATCAGGGTGAGGAAGGCGTCCTCCAGGCGGCGGTGCGGCCCGGCGCGCTCCACCGGCACATCCAGCCGCAGGAGCTCGGTCAGCAGCTGCGTGGTGGTGGCGCCGTCGAGCCGCACCAGCAGCCCCTCGTCGACGGCCACGGCCGAACCCACACCGGGCAGGGCCGCCACCTTCTCCGGCAGCGCCTGGGGCACCGGGCCCCGCACCCCGACGAGCACGGTGTCGCCGGAGCCGGTGATCTCCTCCACCGGGCCCGCCCGCACCAGCTCGCCGCGGTCCATGACCACCAGATGCGTACAGGTCTGCTCGACCTCGGCCAGCAGATGGCTGGAGACGATCACGGTACGGCCGGCCGCCGCGTAGCGGATCATCACGTCCCGCATCTCGCGGATCTGCGGCGGGTCCAGGCCGTTGGTCGGCTCGTCCAGGATCAGCAGGTCCGGCAGGCCCAGCATGGCCTGGGCGATCGCCAGGCGCTGCCGCATGCCCTGCGAGTAGGTGCGCACCGCGCGCTCCAGGGCGTCGCCGAGCCCGGCGATCTCCAGCGCCTCCTCGGTGTGCGCGTCCTCCTCGGGGCGGCCGGTGGCCCGCCAGTACAGCTCCAGATTGGCCCGGCCCGACAGATGCGGCAGGAAGCCCGCGCCCTCCACGAACGCGCCGACCCGCGACAGCACGGGCGCGCCCGGGCGGATGGCGTGGCCGAAGACCCTGATCTCGCCGCTGTCGGGGGTGATCAGGCCCATCAGCATCCGCAGGGTGGTGGTCTTGCCCGCGCCGTTGGGGCCGAGCAGGCCGAGCACCTGGCCGCGCTCCACCCGGAAGGACAGATCGCGCACCGCGTAGCGGTCGGCCGAGCCCGCGTACCGCTTGGACAGGCCGGTGATCTCCAGCGGTACGTCCTCGCGTGCGGGGTCCCTCTCCGGTACGGCGGCGGGTGCGGCGGGCTCGGTGGTCCCGGTGGACGCGGGCGGCGCGGCCGGTGCGGTCCTGCGGCGGCGTCCGGTCAGCAGCAGCACCACCGCCGCGGCAGCACCGGCCGCCGGCATGCCCCACACCCACCACGGGGTGCCGGCCGCCTCGACGGCCAGACCGGGCGCGGTCGGCACGCTCAGCCCGTCCTCCGCGAGGGAGACGGTGTAGGCGGCGGGCTCGACCGGCGAGGCGTAGGCCAGATCGGTGGCGGAGAGCACCACCCGCATACGGTGCCCGGCCTCGAAGCGGTGGTCGATCGCCGGCAGCCGCACCTCCACGCTCCGGCCCTCCCCGGCCACGGTGACCCGCAGCGGCGCCACGAGCTGGGAGGGCAGCGTCTGGCGCCCGCCCGGGCCCACGTCGTAGACCTTGGCGAACAGCACCGCCTCCCCGGAGGAGGACGCGACCTCCACGCGCACCGAGGGCGCGCCGGTGACCTGGACGGCCTCGGGAAGCGGCGCCGACTCGAAGCGGGCGTGCTGGCCGGGGTAGTCCACCGACAGGCCGACCCCCAGGTCCGACAGCCCGCCCACGGCGCTCAGACCGGGTACGGCGGAGACGGCGGGCGGGCCGCCGCCGGCCGGGTTGGCGAAGGTCTGCTCACGCCCCCGCAGCTCCACGGTCCGGGCGCCGGAGGCCAGGCCGGGGTAGCGCTCGGCGGTGGCGGCCCGCAGCCGTGTCTCGCCGTCGGTGGTGTCCATGCCGCCGGTGCGGGTGACGCGGAAGGCCGGGCCGGTGTCCGTCCCCTCCTCGTCCTTGAGGTGGCGGTCGAACCAGGCGCGGGTGCGGTCGTCCAGCCGCTCGGTCTCGTCGGGTCCGCCGTCGTGGCCGCCCGCGATCCACTCCACCGCCACCGGCGCGCCGTTGGCGCGGATCGCCTTCGCCATGGCGTCGGCGTGGCCGAGCGGGAAGAGGGAGTCGGCGCGGCCCTGGAGGATCAGCGCCGGTACGTCGATCCGGTCGGCGACGGCCGCCGGGCTGCGCTCGCGCAGCAGCTCGCGGGCCTCCTCGTCCGGTTCTCCGGCGACGGCGACCCGCTCGTACATCTCGCACAGCTCGGTGGCGAACCGGCCGCAGCCCGCCCGCTCGGAGGCCGGCCCGGCGGTGGGGGCGCCGTCGCCCGCGACGGTGGAGCCGGTGGTGAAGAAGATCCCGGTCCACAGCTGTTTGAAGACGCCGTCCGGGAAGAGGGCCTCGGACAGGTCCCAGTAGGTGATGCGCGGGGCGACGGCGTCGACCCGCTCGTCGTACCCGGCGGCCAGCAGCGAGACCGCGCCGCCGTAGGAGGCGCCGGCCACGCCCACCCGGGGGTCGCCCTCGCCGTCGAGGCGGACCTCGGGCCGCTTCGCCAGCCAGTCGATCAGGGCGCTGACGTCGGCGACCTCGCGGTCGGGGTCGTTCAGCCCGATCCGGCCGGTGGAGGCGCCGAAGCCGCGGGCCGACCAGGTCAGCACCGCGTAGCCGGAGCGGGCCAGTTCCTCGGCCTGGCCGCGCAGTTCGGCCTTGCTGCCGCCGAAGCCGTGGCCCAGCAGGACCGCGGGGCGGCGGATGCCGGGGTCGCCGGAGGTGAAGTACGAGGTGTCGATCCGGACGGTGTCCTCACCGTCCCCGCCGTCCCCACCGCTCCCGCCGTCGTCCGGTGATTCGGGCAGGGTGAGCCTGTACTCGGTGTGGCGCACGGCGGGGGCGTCGTCCGGGAGGGCCGCCCACACACCGCCCCCCAAGAGGACGGCGACGGCGGCGGCCGCCGCGACCAGCCGTCCGCGGGGCCAGGGCAGTCGGAGATCCATGGCCCGACCCTACGGGGTGCCCCGCCCGGTGCGCGGAGCGCCCCGGGGCGGGGTCAGCGGACGGCGTTCCGCGGTGGGGCGGGCTCGGGGCGGCCCGCGGTGGCACCGCGGGCCTGCGCGGCTTCGGCCCGGGGGCCGCCGCCGTTCCCGGTTCCGTCGCCGGCCCCGTTCCCGCTGCCCCGGCCGCTGGTTCCGGTGCCGCTGCCCGTGCCGGGGTTCCCGGTGTCCCGGCCGCCGGTTCCGCCGGTGCCGTCACCGTTGCCGGGAGCGCCGGGGCGGTCGCCGTTCCGGCCGGCGTCGCCCCGGCCGCCGGCGTTTCCGCTGCCCCGGTCGCCGCCGTTCCCATTGCCGCTTCCGGGGGTCCCGGGGTCGGCGTTCTCCTGGCCGTTGCCGGTCTCGCCGTTGCCGCCGGTGGCCCGGTCGGGCCGGTTCGGGATGTCCGGCGTCGCACCGTTGCCGCCATTGCCGGCGCTCCCGCCGTTCCCTTCCGCGCCGCCCCGGCCGCCGTCGGCGGGGGAGGGCCGCGCCGCCGGGCCTTCCAGGACCGCCTCGCAGTACTCGGCCACCCGGTCGCGTCCGCCCGCGGCGGCGACCAGCGGCTTGCGCCCGGCACCGTCCGGACCGCCCGGGTCGCGCTGCCGGTCCCGGCACAGCGCGACGATCCGCGGCGACGCCTTCGAGGGCGGCACGGCGCCGGGTCCGAAGCCGTCGTGGCGCGGCCGGGCCGGGCCGGCCTCACCGGTCGTGGGGGCCTTCGGGGACGCGGGGACGGGGGGAGTGGAGGCGGTGTCCGGGGCCCGGGAGGCACTGGGCGTGCCGCCGGGACCGCCCCCGGGCAGGAACGGAACCCCGCCGGAGGCCACCGCGACCCCGCTGCCGAGGACGGCGGCCGCGACCACGCCGAGCGCACCCGTACGGGTGCGGCCCAGACGCCGTGTCAGCCGGGCCAGGCGGCCCCGCAGGCCGGCGGCCGCTCCGGTGGCGGCGGCCGCCCGCTCCTCGCGGGCCGCCCGGAAGGCGGCCAGGGCCTCCTCCTCGCCCTTGAGCGCACCGGAGCCCGGCGGCGGCACCGGCGGCACCGCGGCGCCGAGAACGGCCGCGAGGGCGCGCAGACCGTCGTCCGACGGCGGGTCGCCGGAGCCCCGCGGACCGGAGCCGGTCCGGGAGCCCTCCGCGATCAGACGGCGCAGCGCGGCCTCGGTCACACGGGCGCCTTCCTCCCCGTCCCGCATCGGTTCGTTCACCTCCGTACCGCCGTTGCCTCGGGCCGTTCCACCAGCCTGGCCAGTTTCCTCAGACCTCGTGACAGGGCCATCGCCACCGCCCCCGGCCGCTTGCCGAGGATCTCGGCCGTGCTCTTCGTGTCCAGATCCAGAACCACTCTCAGAAGTACCGCCTCGGCCTGCGGAACGGGCAGAGTGCCGATGAGGGAGACGATCTCACGTGTCGACAGCTTCGCCCCGGCCACCTCCGCGGTGTCCGGGGCGGCCTCCCCGCCGGGGGCGCCGGACGCGCGCGGTTCGGGTAACTCGTCGGTCGGTACGGTGATCTCCCGCAGACGCCTCCTCCTGCGACGCAGGACATCGCGGGCCCGGTTCCGGGTGACGGCGAGGGCGAAGCGGCGGAAGGAGGCGCCGTCCCCCTCGAAGCTCAGCACGTCCCGGGCTATCTGTAACCACGTCTCGGCAACGACGTCCTCCGCGTCCTGGCCGACGATGACGGCCGCGTAGCGCAGGAGTTCGGGGTTGAGGCGGCGGTAGACGGCGCGGAAGGCGGCCTCGTCGCCCCGCCGCACACCGAGAATCGCAGCGTTCAGATCCCCGGTGTGCTCCGGGTGGAGCCGGTCGCCGCAATCCGCCGCATCACTCACGGACGGGATCCTTCCACGCTCCCGCGCGGCGCGTCGACACGGCGGCCTCACGCGGGCCCCGCCCGTGCGGATCCGGCGCGGGGCGAAGGCGAACACCCCTGCCGCGCCCGGGAGAAGGCGGAAACGGCGAGGGACCGGACGGGGAACTCCCGTCCGGTCCCTCGCCGTTTCCGCCGCGGGCCGCCCGGCGGCCGCCCGGCCGTCCGGGCGTCTTTCAACGGCCGCCTTTCAACGGCGGCGCACCGTCCGCTCGCTCAGGGAGCCAGCGGATAGCCCAGCCAGGCGCCCGAGGGCGTGCCCATGGCCGAGCGGCTGTAGTAGACGGCGCCCGAGGTGGAGACGCCCCGGCTGCCGGCGTCGAACTGGAGGATCGTCCCGTCGAAGGAGTTCTCCCCCGGAGCGCCGACGGCCAGGTCCGCCCGTCCCCAGCCGGACATGTCGGCGAGCAGGACGCCCGCCCCGAGCCGGTCGTCGGTCTCGGAGACCCCGGAGACACCGGAGGTGTCCTGGTGCAGGCTCATGGCGCCGGAGGAGCTCAGCCCCGAGGAGGTGCCGTACAGCAGGATCGACATGCCCGCGTTCTTGCGGCTGGCACCGTCGCGGGTGAGGTCCTCGAAGGGCAGGCCGGCGAGGACGTCGGCGTGCCCGTCGCCGTTGACGTCGCCCGCCGAGACCGACCAGCCCATCGCGTCGCCGGCCTCGGCGCCTCCCGGGACGCCGGAGGTGTCCTGGTGGAACACCTTCCGGCCGGTGGTGGTCGGCCCGTCGGGCGAACCGGGCAGCACGGTGATCTGGCCGCCGCGGAAGGCGCTGGACTCGGCCGCGTACGGCTGACCGACGATCAGGTCCGCGTACGCGTCGCCGTCGATGTCGGCCGCGGCGACCGAACGGCCGCCCTTGACGGACGACATGCCCACGTAGGTCAGGCCGTCGGCCGACCCGTTCAGGAGCGTGAGCCGGCCGGTGCCGCCGGAGTCCCGGTGGTTGAGCACCACGTCGGTGTAGCCGTCGCGGTTGAAGTCGCCGGTGGTGGAGGCCAGCGAGTCGATGGTGCCGGTGGTGCCGGTCTTCAGGGTGCCCTTGCGCACGGTGCCGCCGGCGACGTCGAACGCCCACCACTTGGCCGGACCGTGGGCGGAGGCGGTGAAGACGTCGGCGGTGCCGTCGCTGTCGAAGTCGCCGACGGCGACGGTCGAGCCGAACCGGGCCCCGCCGGTGCGGTCCGCGGCGGCCGCCTCCAGCCACTTGGCCTTGGTGAAGCCGGGACCGTACAGGACGGTCACCGCACCGGAGTCGGTGTTGCCCACCGTGTCGTCCTCGCCGGGCGCGCCGACCGCCAGGTCCGCGTGCCCGTCGCCGTTGACGTCGCCGTACGCGACCGCCGCGCCCCAGCTGTCACCGGCCTCGGAGGCGCCGGGGACACCCGGGCTGGACTGGGAGAGGGTGATCCTGGCGGAGGCCACCGGGCCGTCCACGCCGCCGGGCGCCACGCTGACGGTGCCCGCCTTGGCCTTGCCGCCCACGGCGGCGCGGGGGGTGCCCACGGCCATGTCGCCCATGCCGTCGCGGTTGAAGTCGGCGGTGGGGGCGGCGGAGCTCGCGGCCGGGCTCGCGGCGAAGCGCCGGATCTCCGGCAGCTCCTCGTACAGCGTCTGGCCCGGGCAGGCGGTGTTGTAGCCGTCGCGGTGGCCGGAGATGGTGCGCAGGGTGGCCTGTTCGCCCTCCTTCCACACGCCGGTGTTCCCCATGGCGGTGAGCGTCACCCTGCCGGTGGGGTCCACGCCGTACTGGCCGAGCTTCCAGGCGGCGACCCTGGCGACGGCGCCGGTCACGTCGGGGGTGGGCACGTCGCCCGCGGCGTAGTTGCCGATCACCGCGATGCCGGTGGAGTAGCTGTTGAAGCCGTAGGTGTGCGCGCCCACCACGGGCAGGTCGACGCCGCCGTGGCGGCCCTCGAAGATCGTGCCGCACTTGTCGACCAGGAAGTTGTAGCCCAGGTCGTTCCAGCCGTTGCTCTTGACGTGGAACGTCATCAGCGACCGCACGATCGCGGCCGAGTCGGAGCAGGTGTAGTTGATGTCCTCGAGCGCCGTGTGGTGGACGAAGGCGGCCTTGATGCCGTCCTCCAGGTACGCCGAGGGCTCCTCGACCATGGACTCGTCCGCGCCCCAGGCGGCGCGCGAGACGATCGGCGGCCGGGTGACCGTGGAATCGGGCGCGGTCGGCACGGTCGGTTCCGGCGACGGGTCGGCCGTCGGGCTCTCGGGGGCGCCCGGCTCGGTGGACTCCGTCCCGGTGGGAGTGGGCTCGGTGGTGCCCGGAGCGGTGGACTCCGTCCCGGTGGGCTCCGGTTGGGTGGGCTCCGGTTCGGTGGGCGAGGCCGAGGTGGCGCCGGCCGGGTCGCTCGCGGTGGCGGTGGGCGCCGGGTCCTCGGCGACGTAGGCGGCGGGCCGCATGCCCGTGTCCACGGCCGTCTCGAAGGCCGCCGGGCCGAGGTCGGCCGCGTTCGCCTCCTTCGCCTCGCGCGGCGTCACGCCCGGGTCGACCAGATCCAGCCGCATCCCGGCGGGGAACTCGTCACTGGTCTGCCCGTCGGCGGAGACCACCCGGGCCTCGACGCCGTCGGAGGGGCCGACCCAGCGGGGCGCGGTCGCACCGCGGGCCGTGGCCTCCCGGCCCTCCTCGCCCTCGGGGACGTGGATGTCCAGGTCCAGTTCCTGCCACGGCGTCCACCGGCCGGTCTCGATGTCGCGGGTGCGCACCTCGGCCCGGCCGCCGATCTCCGCGGTGGCCCGGGGCCAGGAGATGCCCAGCAGGCTGAACGGCTTGGTGTCGCGGCGGGTCACACCGCTGTGCCCCTCGCCCCTGGTCTTCAGGCTCACGGAGTACACCTTGACCGGCGACGCGGTCACGGGGTTCCCCTTGCCCTCGGGCGGGTTGGCCACGGCGACGGTCACCACACCGGCTCCGCCCACCGCGACGGCGCCCAGGGTCAGCCAGGTGCGCCTCTTCAGACTCAATGTTCTACGCGCTCGTGTTCTTCGCGGACTCAAGTGTCCCGCCCCTTGTCGTCTGGATCGTTCGTCCGGAGACTCGCTCGCCCCGCGTCCGTCACGGGACCCTTCGGTAGGCGCTCACCGTAGAGGAAACGTCACTCCGGGGGAGAGGCAGGTACTCAACCGTTACAGGCCGCCCGTGGCCGGGCCGGGGGTACGAAGACGGCCGGGGTCGCCACCCCCCACAGGAGAGACCCCGGCCGTCGTCGAGCACGGACCGCCGCGCCGAGCGAGGTCCGTCAAACCCATCAGCGCCGGGAGGCCGAAAACTGTTACTCCCCCGCCCGCCCTCTTCCCCACACTCCCTCCGCCCCGTCTTCGCCGCCCGTTCGCGTGCCCTCCCCGCCGCCTTCAACTCGGTAACTACCGACCCGTCCGCATGGACGGGAGCGCACACTAGGTCGTAGCGTTCTGCTTCGCATAGACGCAGATCGAAGCATCACGGCGGGACCGCGCCAGGCCAGGGGCGCGGGCGAGCGCTACATCGCGAAGTGGGGCAGGACTAAGGCGTGCAGGGGGAAGACGCGGAACTCACCGCAGCGGTGCGGGCGGCGCGCGAGGGGGACGAATGCGCCTTCCGTACCGTCTACCGCGCCGTGCATCCCCGCCTGCTGGGATACGTGCGGACGCTGGTGCCGGACGCGGACGCGGAGGACGTCGCCTCCGAGGCGTGGCTGCAGATCGCCCGGGACATCGACCGGTTCGACGGGGACGCCGACCGCTTCCGCGGCTGGACGGCGCGGATCGCCCGCAACCGCGCGCTCGACCACATCCGGGCGCGGGGGCGGCGGCCGGTCTCCAGCCCGGTCGACGACGACAACGAACTGGCGGTGCTGCCCGCCGGATCCGACACCTTCGACGAGGCCCTGGAGTCGATCGGCACCGGGCACACCATGGCCCTGATCTCCCGGCTGCCGCGCGACCAGGCCGAGGCCGTCGTGCTCCGGGTGGTCGTCGGCCTCGACGCCAAGGGGGCCGCACAGGTGCTGGGCAAGAGGCCGGGCGCGGTGCGCACCGCCGCGCACCGGGGTCTGCGGAAGCTCGCGGAACTGCTGGAGGGGGAGGAAGGAGCCGGTGAAGGGGTGCCCGTACCCAGGGCCGGAACCGCACGGAGTGTGACGGAAAAGGCCAGACGGACGCTGAGGGAAACGTGAGGGCCGAGGACCGGTACAGCTGGCTGGACAAGGAGGCCGCGGAGCGTCTGCTGCGCGGCCGGTCGGCCCACCCCTCGCCGTACGCGGACGAACCGGGCGCGCCGGCACTGGCCGAGGCGCTCGACAGACTCGCCGCCGTCCCCGCGGCCGCTGCCGCCACAGCGGGCCGCACCGCCGTGCCCGGCGCACGTGACGACGGTGAGCTGCCCGGGGAGGCCGCCGCGCTGGCGGCCTTCCGGGCGGCCCGCGCACGGTCCGCGGCGGGAGCGGGCGCCGCCGGGCGCCGGAGCCGGCTGCGGTCGCTCGGCCGCCCCCTGCGGGTGGGCATCACCGGGCTGGCGCTCGGCGGGGTGCTCGGCGGGGTCGCCATCGCGGCCGGCAGCGGGATGCTGCCCGCGCCGTTCGGGGAGGGGAACGGCTCGCCCGCCCCGTCGACGAGCGTGTCCACCGAGCCGGACGGGCTCCTCCCGCCGCCGGCCGGCACCGCCGACTCGCTCTCCGGCCGGCCCGAGAACGGCGGCGGAGGGGAGCACGGCGCGGGAGAGGACGAGGAGCTCGGCGGCCAGGGAGTCCCGGGCGAAGGCGATCCGGCCGGCACCGGCCCCGACGGGCGGCCGGCGGAGACCGGCTCGCCGGCCCCGGGAACGGACGGCACCGGCGACCGGGCCGGGAAAGCCGGCTCCGGGCAGCCTCGGGTGGACGAGCGTCCGCGGGAACTGTGCGAGAAGCTGCTGGGCGGTGAGCTGGGCCGGCGGGAACGCGCCGAACTGGAGCGGGCTGCGGGAGGCACGGAGAAGGTGGACGGCTACTGCGGCCGTTCCGGTGCGGCGGCCGGCGGGTCGTCGGGCGGGTCGTCCGGCGGCTCCTCCGGGGGTTCCTCGGGCGGGTCGTCCGGCGGGTCGTCGGGCGGCTCCTCCGGCACGGGCGACTCCGAGCGCCCCGCCACGGACGGCGGCCAGGGCGGCACCGGCGACGGCACCGAGGGCGGGGACGCCGTCCCCGAGGAGAGCGGCGACACGCTGCCCGACACCGAGGACGGCGACACCTTCCCCGCCGGGATCGGGACGACCGGCCCCACGGCCCCCGGACGGCTCCCGGACGCTCCGGCCGTCTCCGCGGGCACCGGTCCGGCCGGTTCCGCCTCCTGACCCCGGCCGGGCCGACCCCCGGAACACGCGCCGGCCAGGCGCCGGAAGACGCGCCGGAACACGTGCCGGAACGCGCCCCTGAAGACGCCCCGGCGGCCGTGTGACCGGCCTCACCGGAGCCGCCACCCGGCGGGTGTGACACTTTTCGGGCCACGGACGCAGTACAGAACAAGCCGACTGGTCATCGGCGAGCGCGCCACCCAAGGTTCCCCCCGTACCTGCGGGATGCGCGTAGCGCGGGCGGGGCACGTTCCCCCGGCCCCGCCCGCGCCTCTTCACCCCGGTTCGCACCGGCCCGCGCCCCGCTCGGGAGGGGCGCCGGAGACGTCAGTAGACGATCACCTTCTCGCCCACCCTCACCTGCTCGAAGAGCGCGGCGATCTTCTCCCTGTCCCGTACGTTGACGCAGCCGTGCGAGGCCCCGTTGTAGCCGTTGGCGGCGAAGTCCGCGGAGTAGTGCACCGCCTGGCCGCCGCTGAAGAACATCGCGTACGGCATCGGGGTGTCGTAGAGCGTGGAGTGGTGGTCCCGGCTCTTGAAGGTCACGCCGAACTCGCCCTCGCGGGTCGGGGTGAGCTCCGAGCCGAAGCGCACGTCCATGGCGGAGACGATCTTCCCGTCGATCATCCAGGCCAGCGTCCGGCTCTCCTTGCTGATGCACAGCGCCCGGCCCTTCAGGCACCTGGGATCGGGATCGGACACCGGCCGGGTGGTGGGCGGGTACAGCTCCGCCCGGGTGGGGGTCCTCGTCCGCGCCGTCAGGTCGTTCCAGGTGGCCCGGGTGACCTGCCCGTCCGCCGTCAGACCCCGCCGCTTCTGGAAGGCGGACACGGAGGCGGTGGTGACCGGGCCGTAGTAGCCGGTCGGGTTGAGGTCGAAGTGCCCTGCCTGGCGCAGCCGCGCCTGGAGTTCACGGACCTTCTCGCCCTGCGCGCCCTCCCGCATCATCGGCGCCGGCGCGGGCGGCGCGGTGGAGGCCGTCGGCGTCCCGGGCGGCGCCGGGGGCCGCGAGGCGGACACCGGCGGGGTGGCCGGCGGTGTCGGGGTGGGCCGCTCCCCCTCCTCACTCGCGGACGGCGTGGGCGTCGGCGTGGGCGTCGGTGTCGGATCGGGCGCGGGTGTGCTCCGCGCCGCGGACGGCGCGGGCGGCGACGCCGTGAGCGCCGCGGGCGATTGCGCCTGAGCGCCCGTCTGCTGCGCCGTGCACCCCGCCCCCAGCAGCACAGCCGCCGCCGCGGCGAGCGCGGCACGGCCCGCCGGCCCGCGCCGTGTGGAATCCCCCCAGGACATCGAAACCCCCTCGGCTCCGCCGGACCTTCACCGGCTTTCCCCACCTGTGTACGTTCCCGGCAGCCAGACTGCCCGAACCGCGGACGCCGGACCACCCCCCGGCGGTTCCGCGCGCGTCGCCCGCGCGGGCCCTTCCGCGCACCACCCCGCTCGTTTGTGAGCAAGGTCCCAGGCTGTGGCTCTCCCGCCGCTCTCCAGCCGATCGCTACAGTCCGTATCGGACAGGGCGACGAAGCGGGAGGCACCGAACATGGCACGCGAGACTGGCCGCGGGACCGGCAAGGACCGGCTCAGCGAGAGCGGGCTGCCGATCGAGCCGGTCTACGGACCCGACTCACTCCGGGACTGGGACCCGGAGACGAAGCTGGGCGAGCCCGGTTCGTACCCGTACACGCGGGGCGTCTACCCGACGATGTACACCGGGCGGCCGTGGACGATGCGCCAGTACGCCGGCTTCGGCACGGCGGTGGAGTCCAACGCCCGCTACAAGCAGCTGATCGCCAACGGCACCATGGGCCTGTCGGTCGCCTTCGACCTGCCGACCCAGATGGGCCACGACTCCGATGCCCCCATCGCGCACGGCGAGGTCGGCAAGGTCGGCGTGGCGATCGACTCGATCGACGACATGCGGGTGCTGTTCGACGGCATCCCGCTGGGCGAGGTCTCCACCTCGATGACGATCAACGCCCCCGCCGCCGTACTGCTGCTGCTCTACCAGCTGGTGGCCGAGGAGCAGGGCGTGCCGTCGCAGAAGCTGACGGGCACCATCCAGAACGACGTGCTCAAGGAGTACATCGCCCGCGGCACCTACATCTTCCCGCCCAAGCCCTCGCTGCGGCTGATCGCGGACATCTTCAAGTACTGCCGGGCCGAGATCCCGCGCTGGAACACCATCTCCATCTCCGGCTACCACATGGCCGAGGCCGGGGCGACGCCCGCGCAGGAGATCGCCTTCACCCTCGCCGACGGCATCGAGTACGTGCGCACGGCGGTGGCGGCAGGGATGGACGTGGACGACTTCGCGCCCCGCCTGTCGTTCTTCTTCGTCGCGCGCACCACGATCCTGGAGGAGGTGGCCAAGTTCCGCGCCGCCCGCCGGATCTGGGCGCGGGTGATGAGGGAGGAGTTCGGGGCCAAGAACCCCAAGTCGATGATGCTGCGCTTCCACACCCAGACCGCGGGCGTGCAGCTCACCGCGCAGCAGCCCGAGGTGAACCTGGTGCGCGTGGCCGTCCAGGGCCTGGGCGCGGTGCTCGGCGGCACCCAGTCGCTGCACACCAACTCCTACGACGAGGCCATCGCCCTTCCCACCGACAAGTCCGCCCGCCTGGCGCTGCGCACCCAGCAGGTGCTGGCCTACGAGACGGACGTGACCGCCACCGTCGACCCCTTCGCCGGGTCGTACGTGGTGGAGTCGATGACCGACGAGGTCGAGGCCGCCGCGCTGGAGCTGATGGGCAAGGTCGAGGAGCTGGGCGGCGCGGTCAGCGCCATCGAACACGGCTACCAGAAGGGCGAGATCGAGCGCAGCGCGTACGCCATCGCCCAGGAGACCGACTCCGGCGAGCGCGTCGTCGTCGGCGTCAACCGCTTCCAGCTGGAGGAGGAGGAGCCGTACGAGCCGCTGCGGGTGGACCCGGCCATCGAGGCCCAGCAGGCCGAGCGGCTGGCGCGGCTGCGCGCCGAGCGCGACCAGGCGGTCGTGGACGGGGCGTTGGCAGAGCTGCGCAAGGCGGCCGAGGGCAGCGACAACGTGCTGTACCCGATGAAGGAGGCGCTGCGGGCCCGCGCCACCGTCGGCGAGGTCTGCAACACCCTGCGGGAGGTGTGGGGCGCCTACGTCCCCACCGACGCCTTCTGAGCACGTCGGGAGACGGCGCGGCACGGCCGGGTTCAGGCCACCGCACACATGGAGAACGCCCCCGGTGGTCCTCCACCGGGGGCGTTCTCCATGTGCCGGGGGCGCCTTACAGCAGGCCGAGCCCGGTGACGATCACGGAGACCAGTACGGTGAGCGTCCAGCCGAGCACCTGCTCGACCAGCTTCTCGCGGTCCTCCTCGGAGGGGCCGCCGGTACGGAGCCGGAGTGCCGGGATGGTCGCCGCCGTCGTGTGGCCCATGGTGGTTGCCTCGTCTCGCCTCGTGGCGCGCCGGTGTGCGGGCGCCGGTGCGCCTTTGGTGCCTCTGTGTCCGTGATCGCCGCGAATGGGCGTCGTGGATCTCCAGCATGAGGGGACCCGTGCCGTTTAAACAGAGACGCAGATCACCCCGCGGCCGGGCACCGGCGGCGAAGCCGTCCCCGACACACCGTCCACCCTGCGGTGATGGGACCGCCGGGGTCCGGGCGGGCGTGCGGCTGTGACGAACGACACGGGCCGCGGCGGCCGTAGGAGCCCCGGTACGCGTCCCCGCGCCGGTTCCCGGAAGGGCGCCTTCCGCACGGCCCGTTCACCGGCGCGCCCGCCGCCCCAGCGCGCGGGCCCGCCGCGCCGCGCGCCGCACCGCCGGACTGCGGACGACCGGCCCCAGCCCGGCGGGGAGCCCGCCGGGCAGGGCGAGGGAGGCCAGCAGACGGCGCGGGAACCAGCGCCGGACGTGCTCCTCGGGGTGGTTGGCCAGGAAGCGCTCGGTCTCGCCGCGCAGTCCCGGATCGACCCGCGGCTGCGCACAGAACGCCACCGCCCGCACCAGATCGGCCAGATCGGCCAGATCGGCCAGATCGGCCAGTTCGGCGGTGCCGGCCGGATCGGGGATGCCGGTCGGCCGGGCGGGAGCGGCCCCGCCCGGCAGCAGCGCGTCCGCGATCACCGCCGCGACCGGCCCGCCCCCCTCGTACGCGCCCGCGCCGGCCAAGGGGACGGCCGTACCGCCGTGGGAGGCGGGCAGGCCGTGGACGACGCTCGCGGCCAGCAGCGCCCCGAACGAGCGCCCGGTCACCAGTGCCGGGCGCAGCCGCTCGTACAGCGCCTCCACCGGCTGCGCGCTCTGCGGCTCGTACAGTTCCAGGCCCAGCTCCGCCGCCCGCCGCGCGAGCCCCCGCACCCGGTGCGCGGGGTCGGCGGGGTGGGGCGCGAGGACCACCGCGCGGTGACCGGCCTCCCGCAGACCGCGCAGCAGCCGCCCGTACACCCGCTCCTCCTCACCCGGAGGGAGCGCGCCGGGAGCGTGCGGGTCCTGTCCGAGCAGCACCACCGAGCCCTCGGGCGCGCCCGTGTCCGGCAGCTCCCGCGCCGCCCGGGCGGCGACGGCCCGCAGCGCCTCGCCGGGCACCGTCTCCGCCTCGACGCCGAACTCCGCCAGCAGCAGCGGCCGCAGACCGGGCACCAGGCCGGGGTGGAGCAGCCGCCGCGCCCGGGCGCCCACCAGCGGGTCCAGCCTGCCGGGGGTGGGCCCGTAGGCGGACAGCCCGGTGGCGTACACCGTCAGCGGCGCGTCGGGGAAGATCCGGGCCAGCGCATGCCCGGGGCCCGCCTCGACGCGCTCCACCACTAGCTCGACCGCCGCGTCGCCCAGCCCCCACAGGGAGCGCAACTGCCTCTCCCACAGGGGCGCGTCGTCGGGGCGCGGCGCCCAGGCGGCGGGGTGGAGGGGGGCGAGGGCGGCGTTCCAGGACAGCACCCGGCCGAAGCGGTCGCGCAGCGGCCGGAAGCCGGGCAGGGCGTCCGGGGCGGGGACGGTCTCGGGGACCGGGGCGGTGTTCGCGACCAGCAGCAGCCGCTCGCGTGCCGCCCCCAGCAGGCCCGCGTCCGCCGCGGCGGCCAGCAGCGCCGCGCCGTGCGGGGTGGAGGCCACCAGCAGCCGCACGGGAGAGGGGTTCCGGCGGCTCGCGGTCATCGGGCGGCCCCCGTCGGGGACGCGGCGGGGCGGCGGCGCAGCCGGCGCAGCCGCGCGGCGCGCTCGGCGTCCATGGAGTCCAGCGCCTGCGACACCAGCTCGCCGGGCATCCGGCGCAGGGCCGCCGCGCAGCGGGCACGCAGCGTGCGGCGCAGCCGCGGCTCGAAGCGGTCGCCGGTCAGATGGTGGTGGATGACCGCGCAGTAGGTGCGCACGGCCTTCGGCAGCAGCGCGTCGGCCTCCCGGTCCCGGGAGGTCTCCTCCACCAGCAGGTCGTAGGCGCGCAGGAAGTCGAGCTGCCGCTCGTCGCCGGTCCGGGTGAGCGAGGTGGCCACCCCGCGCCGGTAGAAGACGCCCGTCAGGCCGACCACGGCGAAGGAGGCCGCCTCGCGGTGCAGCCGCCAGATCCAGGGCCGGTCCTCGGCGGTGTGCAGACCGTCGTCGAAGCGCAGCAGGCCGCGGTCCAGCAGCCGCCGGTGGTAGACGCCGGCCCAGGCGTAGGCGTAGTCGACGGCGGTGGTGCGGTGCGCGGGGAGGATGGCGTCGCGCGGATCCAGCACGGTGCCCCGGCGGCCCTCGGGCGCCCGGACCAGGGTGCGCCGGCGGCCGGTGCTGCGCACATGGTCGGTACGGAGGAAGTCGCAGCCCAGCGCCTCGGCGGCGGCGAGCAGTTCGCGGTAGTGGCCGGGGGCGGCCCAGTCGTCGGCGTCGAGGAAGGTGACGTACCGTCCGCGCGCCGCGTCCAGACCGGTGTTGCGGGCGCGGGCCACGCCGCCCTGCGCCCGGTGGCGTACGACGACCGAGCCGGGGATTTCCTTTTCCGCGCGTTCCAGGAGTTCCGAGGTGCCGTCGGTCGAGAAGTCGTCGACCAGAATGAATTCGATGTCCCCCTTTCCGAAGTCCGCCGAGTTGGCGTGCAGACTCCGGAGCGTGTCGGGGGCGTACGGCCGAACATTGCGGAACGGCACGATGACGGAGAGCTTGACCACTCCGCAGAGGTTAGGGGTCCGACCGCCATCGGTGCTGTCCAGGGACGTACGGGAGGGTGAAATCGCGGTGGCGGAACGGTGAACCCCGTTTTCCGGAAGGCTGGTTGGCCTTCCGTCGGTGTGCTGTTAACCGTCTGTTGTATTCGCGTTGGGCCGAGAATCGGAATGTCTTTCTAGCGTCTTCGACGTGCCATCACGTACCGCTTCGGATTCCCCGGACACGACAACGCGTATCGCCGTTCTCGCCGATTCCGACACCCGCTGGAAATGGGGTGCGCTCACCGCGCACCGCATCGTCCCCGGCGCGCGCATCGACGGACTGCTGCTGCGCGGCCGGGCCACCCCGACCGCCCGCCAGCTCGACGAGGTGGGCGTGCGCGCCGCCTCGCTGCGTGAGGTGACGGCCGCGGAGTTCCTGGGTCAGGCCGGCCGCGACACCTACGACGTGGTGGTGCTCTCCTGTGTCGGCGGCACCGTCCAGGCGATGCTGCACGGGCTGTCCCACCGCCTCGGCGGGGACGGGCGCCGCCCGGTCACCGTCACCGGCTACGTCGGCGTCGTCTACGAGAAGCTCGCCGACGGGCTGCTGCTGCGCCACGGCGCGGACGTCGTCCTGGCCAACTCCGCCCACGACGCCGAGCGCTTCCGCGCGGTCTACGAGGGGGTCGGCGCGGACGCCGGCGCCGTCGTGGAGTGCGCGCTGCCCTTCCTCGGCGGCGAGCCGTACCGGGAGTCGGACGAGCGGCCGTACACGGTCGTCTTCGCCGTCCAGCCCTCCGTCCCCGCCTCCCGCGCCGACCGCGAGTACCTGCTGCGCCGCGCCGCCGGGCACGCCCGCCGCCACCCCGGCCGCGAGGTGCTGGTGAAGCTGCGCAGCAGGCCGGGCGAGCACACCACGCACATCGAGGAGCAGCCCTACCAGAAGCTCGCGGCGCGGATCCCCGGCGGGCTGCCGGACAACTGCCGCCTGGTCTACGGCCACATGGGCGAGGTGCTGGACCGCACCGACCTGCTGGTCACCGTCAGCTCCACCGCCGCCCTGGAGTCGCTGCACCGGGGCATCCCCACCGCAATCCTCACCGACCTCGGCGTCCGCGAGGCACTGGGCAACCACCACTTCATCGGCTCGGGCTGCCTGACCTCCTGGGACCGGCTCGACTCCGGGCTGCTGCCGAAGGCCGACCCGGCGTGGACGGCCCGCCACGGCGTCGTCGCCGCCGGCCCCTACGAGGCGGCCTTCGACGCCGCCCGCGAGCGCGTCGCGCAGCTCCTGGCCCGCCCCGCCCTGCCGCCGGTCGACCCCTACTACACGCCCGCCACCGCCCCCGGCTACCTCCCCGGCATCCTCGCCCGCCACGGGCTCGACCCCTCGGGCGCGCCCCGGCCGGGAGCGCCGGCCGGCCGGCCCGCCTCCGGGCTGCGCCGGGCCGTCCGGGCGGCCGTGCGGGACGCGGCGCGCGGGGCGTACCGCCACGGCGTCCAGCGCGTGGCGCCGGTCATCCGCCGGATGGGGGAGCTGTGAGCGCGCCCGACACCCCGCGAACCCCAGACCGGCAAGGAGCCGCCCCCGTGTCCCCCAGCACCCCCAATGCCCCCGGCAGCCCCGTGGTCCTCGCCGTGATCCCCGCCCGCGGCGGATCCAAGGGCGTGCCCGCCAAGAACCTCGCCACCGTCGGGGGAGTGCCGCTGGTGGTGCGCGCGGTACGGGAGTGCCTGGCGGCGCGGGGCGTGACGCACACGGTCGTCTCCACCGACGACGAGGCCATCGCCGAGGCCGCCCGCGGCGCGGGCGCCGAGGTCGTGCGGCGGCCCGCGGACATAGCGGGCGACACCGCCACCAGCGAGGCCGCCGTCCTGCACGCCATGGACGTCCACGCCGAGCGGCACGGACGGGCGGCCGGGGTGGTGCTGCTGGTGCAGTGCACCAGCCCCTTCCTCACCCGCGAGGACGTCGAGGGCGTGGCCGCCGCGGTGGCCGGCGGCGCCGACAGCGCGCTGACCGTCGCCCCCTTCCACGGCTTCGTCTGGCGCGACGGGGACGCCGGGGACTTCGACGGCGCCGCGGGCGACGGGCACGGCGTCAACCACGACAAGGCCCACCGCCCGCGCCGCCAGGACCGGCCGCAGGACCTGCTGGAGACCGGCGCCGCGTACGCGATGCGCGCCGACGGCTTCCGCGCGGCCGGGCACCGCTTCTTCGGCCGCACCGAACTGGTGCGCACCGACCCGGCGCGCGTGCTGGAGGTCGACGACCCGCACGACCTCGCCCGCGCCCGCGCGCTCGCACCGCTGCTCGACGGCGGGACGGACGGGCGCCCCGGCGCACTTCCGGCCCGCGACGACGTCGACGCGGTCGTACTCGACTTCGACGGCACCCAGACCGACGACCGGGTGTACGTCGACTCCGACGGACGGGAGACGGTCGCGGTCCACCGCGGCGACGGGCTCGGCATCGCCGCCCTGCGCCGCGCCGGACTGCCGCTGCTGATCCTGTCCACGGAGGAGAACCCGGTGGTCGCCGCGCGGGCCCGCAAGCTGCGGATCCCCGTGCTCCACGGCGTCGACCGGAAGGACCTCGCCCTCAAGCAGTGGTGCGAGGAGCAGGGCATCGCGCCGGAGCGCGTGCTCTACGTCGGAAACGACGTCAACGACCTGCCGTGCTTCGGCCTGGTCGGCTGGCCCGTCGCCGTGGCCAGTGCCCACGACGTCGTACGCGGCGCAGCCCGCGCGGTCACCTCCACTCCCGGAGGGGCCGGTGCGATCCGCGAGATCGCCTCGTGGATCCTCGGAAAGGAACTGTCTTGAGCATGACCAGCCCCCGCCTCCGTACCCTCGGCGCCAAGACCGTGGGCCCGGGCCACCCGGTCTACGTCACCGGCGAGATCGGCATCAACCACAACGGCGACCTGGAGAACGCGTTCGCCCTGATCGACGCCGCGGCCGACGCCGGCTGCGACGCCGTGAAGTTCCAGAAGCGCACCCCGGAGGTCTGCACCCCGCGCGACCAGTGGGAGATCGAGCGCGACACCCCCTGGGGCCGGATGACCTACATCGACTACCGCCACCGCGTCGAGTTCGACGAGGAGGGCTACCGGGCCATCGACGCCTACTGCAAGAAGAGGGGCATCGACTGGTTCGCCTCCCCGTGGGACGTGGAGTCCGTCGCCTTCCTGGAGAAGTTCGACGTGCCCTGCTACAAGGTCGCCTCCGCCTCCCTGACCGACGACGAGCTGCTGCGCGCCATGCGCGCCACCGGCCGCACCGTCATCCTCTCCACCGGCATGTCCACGCCGAAGCAGATCCGGCACGCGGTGGAGGTGCTGGGCAGCGAGAACATCGTGCTCTGCCACGCCACCAGCACCTACCCGGCCAAGGCCGAGGAGCTCAACCTGCGGATGATCCACACCCTGCAGGCCGAGTACCCCAACGTGCCGATCGGCTACTCCGGCCACGAGACGGGCCTGCAGACCACGCTGGCCGCCGTCGCGCTGGGCGCCGCCTTCGTCGAGCGCCACATCACCCTGGACCGCGCGATGTGGGGCTCCGACCAGGCCGCCTCCGTCGAGCCGCAGGGCCTGCAGCGCCTGGTGCGCGACATCCGCACCATCGAGGAGTCCCTCGGCGACGGTGTGAAGAAGGTCTACGACAGCGAGATCGGGCCGATGAAGAAGCTGCGCCGGGTCAAGGGCGTCGTGGCCGAGGCCGAGGAGTCCGCCGCCGGCCGCGAGCCGGCAGCGGTCTGACGGGAACGACGGGCTGACGGGGCGATCCAGGGTGAACGCAGGCGCAGTCCCCGGCGGGACCCCGGGCGGGGTCCCGCCGCAGCCGGCCCGCAGGCCGGGCACGGCCGAGGCGCGTCGGGGGGCGCGCCCCGGCCGCGCTCCGGGAGTCCTCGGGCGCACCGGGCGCCGCTCGGGCACCCTCGCCTTCGTCGAGAGCCCGGTGCAGCTCCTCAACGTCCTGGAGTGGGCCCACACCGCACGGGGCGCGGAGGAGGACGGCGGCCTCACCGTGGTCGTGCTGCCGCCGCGGGAGGCGATGACGCGCGGCCAGCTGCGGCGGATGGCCGAGCTGGCGCGCGACGAGGGGATCGCGGTCCGCTGGGAGGAGGCGCGCGGCGGCGCGGGCGCGCCGCTGAGGACGGTCGCCTCCCTGCTGGGCCCGTTGCGCCGCGCCGCGCGGATCGTGGTGGGCGACCCGTTCTCGCGGTATGTGCAGCTGCTGCTCTCCCTGGCCCGCACCCGGGGAGCCGCACCGGGGGGACCGGCCGCGCCGGGGGGCCCGCGGGGTGTGGTGGTGGTCGACGACGGTACGGCCACCATGGAGTTCGTCACCCAGCTCGCCCGCGGCGAGCGCCTGGTGCGCTGGCACCGCAAGGGGGCGGGGGGAGCGCGCGCCGCGCTCTTCGCGCCCGTCTCCGCCTCCGCCCGCCGCCGGATGACGCCGTCGGCGCGGCAGCGGGTCGAGGTGTTCAGCTCGATGCCGGTCGAGGCGCCCGAGCACGTCTCGGTCACCCGCAACGACTTCGCCTGGACCCGCGCCCGCTTCGGCCCGCCCGCGCTCACCGGCGGCACCGATCTGGTCGGCACCTCGCTGGTCGAGACCGGTGTGGTGGACCCCGAACGCTATCTGGAGGCCGTCGCCTCCCTGACCCGGGAGCACGGCGCCACCCGCTACTTCGCCCACCGCCGCGAGAGCGCGGAGAAGCTGCACCGGATAGCGGCCGGGACGGGGCTGGAGATCGTACGGCCGGACCTCCCGCTGGAACTGGTGGCCCGCCGCGGCCCCATCGGCCGCACCATCGTGAGCTTCCCCTCCACCGTCGTCCACACCCTCCCGCTGGCCCTGGCCGGCACCGGGGTGACGGTCGCGGTCTGCGACGTGGACCCGGCCTGGCTGACGGAGGGCGCCTCGCCGCGCGCCCGGGGGTTCCTCTCGGGCGTCACCGGCACCGCGCGGGGGGTGCGGCGGCTGCCGTCGGCCCCGCCCGCCTCGTGAACACGCCCCCGTCCCGGATGCCGGACTGGAGAACGGGTGGAGCAGAATCGAAGGGCATACCCATCCGCACCAGGCCGTATGCGACCGCTGATTCGTTTTTTCTCCCCTGCGGAGGGTGAACTTTCACCGTTCTCTCTGCACACGGCTGTCACCTGGGCTTACCCTCGACAGGGTGAGCCAGTTGTTGTCGCCAGAGTCCAGTATCCGGACCACCGGTGAGACGCCGCTGCCCGGCGCCGTGCCGGAGGCCCTCCGTGCCGAGCTCATCGCCTTCCGCCGGGACCTGCACATGCACCCCGAGCTGGGCCATCAGGAGTTCCGGACCACCGCCGCCATCCGGGAGCGGCTGGAGAAGGCCGGGCTCACCCCCCGGGTGCTCCCCGGTGGCACGGGACTGATCTGCGACGTCCACCCCGGCGGGGCGGACGCCAAGGCGGGCGTGCGCCCGATGCTGGCGCTGCGCGCCGACATCGACGCGCTCCCCATCCCCGACACCAAGACCGTCCCCTACCGCTCGACGGTCCCCGACCGGGCGCACGCCTGCGGCCACGACGTCCACACCACCGCCGTGCTCGGCGCCGGGATCGTCCTGGCCGACCTGGCGCGCCGCGGCGGGCTGCCGCACTCGGTGAGGCTGCTGTTCCAGCCCGCCGAGGAGGTGCTGCCGGGCGGCGCGACCGACGCCATCGAGGCCGGGGTGCTGGAAGGGGTGGGCCGGATCCTCGCCGTCCACTGCGACCCCAAGGTCGAGGCCGGGCGCATCGGCCTGCGCGCCGGCCCCATCACCTCCGCCTGCGACCGGCTGGAGCTCTCCCTCGACGGCCCCGGCGGTCACACCGCGCGCCCGCACCTGACCACCGATCTGGTCACGGCGGCGGCCAAGATCGTCACCGAGGTCCCGGCGGTGCTCGCCCGCCGCGTGGACACCCGCGCCGGGCTCGCCCTGACCTGGGGACGGCTGGAGGCGGGCCACGCCCCCAACGTCATCCCGCAGCACGCCGAGCTGTCCGGCACCATCCGCTGCCTGGACCTGCCCGCCTGGCGGGTCGCGCCCGACCTGGTGCACGCGGCGATCGACGAGGTCGCCACGCTGCACCGCGCCAAGTTCGAGCTCAACTACATCCGCGGCGTCCCCCCGGTGGTCAACGAGCGGGCCACCGCCGAGCTGCTGCGCGACGCCATGGTCTCCCGGCGCGGCCACGACTCGGTCGAGGACACCGAGCAGAGCCTGGGCGGCGAGGACTTCTCCTGGTACCTGGAGCACGTCCCCGGCGCGATGGCCCGCCTCGGAGTGCGCCCGCCGGGCGACCGCGCGCCGCGCGACCTGCACCAGGGCGACTTCGACGTCGACGAGAGCGCCATCGCGGCGGGCGTCGAGCTGTTCACGGCCGCCGCCCTGCTCGACGCCGAGCGCGAGTAGGACGCGAGCGCGCGGGGCCGTACGGCGCCGGCCGCACGGAGGAGGCCGGGCGGGGGAGGCCGGGCGGGGTGTACGGCCCAAGAGCCGCGGCTGCGCGGGAGGTTGCCCGGCCCGGTCCACGTGACCAGTCTCACGCCGTCTCCCGGACGGCGGCCGGCGGGGCGTCCCCGCTCTCCGGCCGTCACGCTCCCGGGCCCGCCGCCTTCGCCGTCCGGCCTCCGCGGCGGGCGGGAAAGCGCAGGTGGGAGGCGGCCGGGCGGAAGGACCCGGCCCCGGCGCCACCGCCTGCGGCCCGCCCCGCCGTCCGGTGCCCGCGATGCCCGGCATCCCGCGGGACGCCTCCGCGTCACCCTCCACAAGGGTGCGGGCACCACCCGTTAACACCGAACTGATAACGGCTCCGCAAGAGCCCTTTTCCTGGCATCTACGCGCGTTACGATGCGGCGGAAGCCAGCGCCAACGGAGGCGCTTCGAGCGAAGGGAAGTCCTCTTGCGCCGGGTAAGCAAGCTCGCTGCCGCGGTCGGCACCGCCGCGGCCCTCGCCCTCAGCGCCACCGCGTGTGGCGGCACATCCACCGAGTCCGGCTCCTCGGACTCCTCCGACTCCGCCAAGAAGGGCAAGGGCATAGCCCTCGCCTACGACGTCGGAGGCCGTGGCGACCAGTCGTTCAACGACGCCGCCTACGCCGGCTTCGAGAAGGCGAAGAAGGAGTTCGGCATCGGCGGCGAGGACGTCGAGCCCTCCGACGGCGAGTCGGACGCCGACAAGGTCCAGCGCCTCACCGACCTTGCCCGCCAGGGCTACAACCCCGTGATCGGTGTGGGCTTCGCCTACGCCGAGCCGATCGAGGAGGTCGCCGAGAAGTTCCCGAAGACCACCTTCGGCCTGATCGACGACAACACCGTCCAGGCGGACAACGTCGCCAATCTCGTCTTCAGCGAGGAGGAGGGCTCCTACCTGGCGGGCGTGGCCGCGGCCAAGGCCACCGAGTCCAAGGTCGTCGGCTTCGTCGGCGGCGTCGAGGTCCCGCTGATCAAGAAGTTCGAGGCGGGCTTCGTCCAGGGCGTGAAGGACACCGACAAGTCCATCAAGGTCAAGACCCAGTACCTGACCCAGCCGCCGAACATGGACGGCTTCTCCAAGCCGGACCTCGGCAAGGAGGCCGCGCGCGGCCAGCTCGACGACAAGGCCGACGTGATCTACCACGCCGCCGGCCTCGCGGGCCAGGGCGTCATCGAGGCGGTCGCCGCCAAGGACAAGTGGGTCATCGGCGTCGACTCCGACCAGTACGAGCAGAAGACGCTGGCCAAGTACAAGGACAACATCCTTACCTCCATGACCAAGGATGTCTCCGGCGCGGTCTACAACCTGGTCGAGTCCGTCCAGAACGGTGAGCCGATGAGCGGTGAGAGCCGCTTCGACCTGGAGTCCGGCGGTGTGAACCTGTCCGACTCCAACCCGGCCTTCACCGAGATGACCGAGCTGCAGGAGGCCGTGAAGAAGGCCCGGGAGGGCATCGTCGGCGGCGAGATCAAGGTCAGCGCCGGGTCCTGACCCTCCCCGCCCGGCCGATCCGGCCCGGCGCCGGAGTGAGAGCGGGGCCGGGCGTCCCCCGGGACGTCCGGCCGCCGCCCGCACGGACGGCGCGGCCCCGGCACAGCCCCCGGCACGGGCCCGGCCGGAGGAGGACCGCACCGCCCGCGGCGGCGGCCCCCTTCCGGCCGGGCCCACCGCACGGAAAACGCTCTACGCGCGTAGTCAACCGTCGAGGCGGTAGCGTCGCCCTCACCCGCACGGCCCCCGGCCCGCCCCGTGGCCACCCGCCCCCGCCGTGCTCCCTACGAGCCACTCCTTAGCCCGAGGAGAGTGCACCATCAACGCGTCCAGCAGTCCTCCCGCCGTCGAACTGACCGGGATCACCAAGCGCTTCCCCGGCGTCGTCGCCAACCACGACATCCACATGTCCGTCCGCAAGGGGACCGTGCACGCCATCGTCGGCGAGAACGGCGCCGGCAAGTCGACCCTGATGAAGATCCTCTACGGCATGCAGAAGCCGGACGAGGGCACCGTCGCCGTCGACGGCCAGGAGGTCGCCTTCTCCGACCCCGGCGACGCCATCGCCCGCGGCATCGGCATGGTCCACCAGCACTTCATGCTGGCCGACAACCTCACCGTCGCGGAGAACACCGTCCTGGGCAGCGAGAAGCTGTACGGGATCGGCGCCAAGGCCCGCGCCCGGATCAGGGAGATCTCCGAGGCCTACGGCCTGGGCATCCGCCCCGACGCCGTGGTGGAGGACCTCGGGGTCGCAGACCGGCAGCGCGTGGAGATCCTCAAGGTCCTCTACCGCGGCGCCCGCATCCTCATCCTCGACGAGCCGACCGCCGTGCTCGTGCCGCAGGAGGTGGACGCGCTCTTCGCCAACCTCCGCGAGCTGAAGGCGGAGGGCCTCACCGTCATCTTCATCTCGCACAAGCTGGGCGAGGTGCTCTCGGTCGCCGACGACATCACCGTCATCCGGCGCGGCACCACCGTCGCCTCCGTCACCCCCGGCGACGTCACCGTCAAGCAGCTCGCCGAGCTGATGGTCGGCGCCGAGCTGCCCTCCCCGGAGACCCGCGAGTCCACCGTCACCGACACCCCCATGCTGAGGGTGGACGGCCTCACCCTCACCGGCCACGACCCGGTCGACGGCGCCCGCACCATCCTGGACGGTGTCTCCTTCACCATCCACAAGGGTGAGGTGCTGGGCCTGGCCGGCGTGGAGGGCAACGGCCAGACCGAGCTGATCGAGGCGCTGGTCGGCATGCGCCAGGCCGACGGCGGGACCATCGTCCTCGGCGACGAGGACGTCACCGGCTGGCCCACCCGACGCCGCCGCGAGGG
Source organism: Streptomyces sp. SS8 (assembly GCF_054072955.1). Lineage (NCBI taxonomy): Bacteria > Bacillati > Actinomycetota > Actinomycetes > Kitasatosporales > Streptomycetaceae > Streptomyces > Streptomyces sp. SS8. Next base: position 14,402 of record NZ_JBSVCZ010000019.1, on the reverse strand, counting down.
CGGCGTCGGCTACATCCCCGAGGACCGCCACCGCCACGGACTGCTGCTGGAGTCCCCCCTGTGGGAGAACCGCATACTCGGGCACGTCACCGAGCCCCCCAACAGCAGGGGACCCTGGCTGGACATCAAGGCCGCCCGCGCCGACACCGAGCGGATCGTCGCCGAGTACGACGTGCGCACCCCCGGCATCGACGTCACCGCGGCCTCCCTGTCCGGCGGCAACCAGCAGAAGCTGATCGTGGGCCGCGAGATGAGCCACACCCCCCGGCTCCTGATCGCCGCCCACCCCACGCGCGGCGTGGACGTCGGCGCGCAGGCGCAGATCTGGGACCAGATCCGCACCGCGCGCCGCGCCGGCCTGGCCGTCCTGCTGATCTCCGCCGACCTCGACGAGCTGATCGGCCTGTCCGACACCCTGCGCGTGATGTACCGCGGCCGACTGGTCGCCGAAGCCGACCCCGCCACGATCACCCCTGAGGCCCTGGGCTCCGCCATGACCGGCGCCGCCTGTGGCCGTCTCGACGACGAGGCGGCGGTCGAAGCCGCCGCAGCAGCCGCCGACGGGACCGCCGCCACGGGCCGGGACGGGGGAGAGGACCGATGAAGAAGTTCGACAGGGACCGGATGGTCCTGGCCCTCGGCGGGCCGGTGCTGGCCATCGTCGTCGCCGTGCTGCTGACCTCGGTGGTGCTGGTCGCCTCCGGCCTCAACCCCGTCCAGCCGTACGTGCTGATGGCCGAGTACGCGATGCACGCCGACATCCAGGTGCTCATCGTCAACCAGGCCGCCACGTACTACCTGGCGGCGCTCGCGGTGGCCGTCGGCTTCCGCATGAACCTGTTCAACATCGGGGTCGACGGTCAGTACCGGCTCGCCGCCATGGCCGCCGCCGTCGTCGGAGCCTCGGTCACCCTGCCCGGCCCCCTGCACGTCCTGCTGATCCTGGTCGTCGCGATGCTGGTGGGCGGCTTCTGGGCCGGCATCGCGGGCATCCTGAAGACCACCCGCGGGGTGAGCGAGGTCGTCTCGACGATCATGCTCAACTCCATCGCCACCAGCATCATCGCCTACCTCGTCCTGCCCGCCCAGTTCGGCGAGCCGCGCGGCAACAACCTCACCACCGGGAAGATCCCCGAGTCGGGCTGGTTCCCCGGCATCGACATGGGCGCGGCCGGCGAGATCTACGGCTTCACCGCCGTCGCCGCCCTGTGCGGCCTGCTGTACTGGCTGGTCCTGAACCGCACCCGGTTCGGCTTCGACCTGCGCGCCACCGGCGCCAGCCCCAGCGCCGCCTCCGCCAGCGGCGTCGACGCCAGGCGCATGGTGCTCACCAGCATGCTGATCTCCGGCGCGGTCGCCGGCCTGGCCGGCATGCCCGTCCTGCTCGGCGACGCCCACACCTACAGCCTGGACTTCCCCGCGGGCGTCGGCTTCACCGGCATCACCATCGCCCTGCTCGGCCGGAACCACCCCCTCGGCATAGCCCTCGGAGCGCTGCTCATCGCCTTCCTCGACAAGGCGTCGCCGACGCTCGACTACAACGGCTACGAGAAGGAGATCGCCACGATCATGCAGGGCCTGATCGTGATGGCGGTCGTCATCAGCTACGAGTCCGTGCGCCGCTACGGCCTGCGCCGCCAGCAGCAGAAGGTCGGCGAGGAGCTCGCCGCCGAGGCCGCCGCCGCAGGCGAGGGCGACGGCACCGGTCCGAAGAACCGCAAGGAGGTGTCGGCATGAGCACCGTCCTCGACGAGCGGCCGGCCGCACAGCAGCCGAAGAAGTCCGCCCGCCGCCGGCTGACCCTGGCCGAGTGGATGCTCGTGATCGCGGGCCTGCTGGTGCTCGTCTCCGCCGTGCGGCTGATCACCGGTGCCCACGGCATCACCTCCGTCGGACAGACCTCCGCCGCCCTGCGGCTGGCCGTCCCCATCGGACTGGCCGGACTGGGCGGCCTGTGGGCCGAACGGGCCGGTGTGATCAACATCGGTCTGGAGGGCATGCTGATCCTGGGCACCTGGTTCGGCGCCTGGGCCGGCGTCCAGTGGGGCCCGTGGACGGGCGTGGTCATGGGCATCGTCGGCGGCGCGCTGGGCGGTCTGCTGCACGCGATCGCCACCGTCAGCTTCGGCGTCAACCACATCGTCTCCGGTGTGGCCATCAACATCCTCGCCGTCGGCGCCACCCGCTACCTGTCCAGCTTCACCTTCGCCGAGATGGAGAGCGGCACCAGCAAGCAGTCCCCGCCCATCGAGTCGATAGGCCAGATCACCGTCCCCGGGCTGTCCGACGCGATGGCGACGCTCAACGCCAAGCACTGGTTCGTCGTCTCCGACGTCGCCGGGCTGCTCGGCGGACTGGTCACCAACCTCTCCCTGCTGACGATCGTGGCCGTCGCCATGATCCCGCTCAGCCGGTGGGTGCTGTGGAACACCGGCTTCGGCCTGCGGCTGCGCTCCTGCGGCGAGAACCCGATCGCGGCCGAGAGCCTGGGCGTCAACGTCTACAAGTACAAGTACATCGCCGTGATGATCTCCGGCGGCTTCGCCGGCATGGGCGGCGCGTTCCTCGCCGAGGTCGCCTCCAACATCTACCTGGAGGGCCAGACCGGCGGACGCGGCTACATCGGCCTCGCCGCGATGATCTTCGGCAACTGGATGCCGGGCGGTCTCGCCCTGGGCGCCGGCCTGTTCGGCTACACCGACAGCCTCAACCTGCGCGGCGGCGGCCAGAACGTCCACGCCCTGCTCCTGCTGCTGGCGATCCTGCTGGTGCTGGCCACCGCCTGGGCGATCTACCGGAAGAAGTACCTGACCGGCGCGGTCGCGGCGGTCTGCGGCCTGGTGCTGTTCGTCTGGTACTCCTCGGTGGACCAGGTGCCCAGCCAGTTCGTCAGCGCCGCCCCGTACGTCGCCACGCTGCTGGTGCTGGCCATGTCCGCGCAGCGGCTGCGGATGCCCAAGGCCAACGGGCACGCCTACCGGAAGGGCGAGGGCAAGTAGTGAGCGAGTCCCCCGCGACCAGCGCCGGCCGGGCCGACTGGCCGGCGCTGCGGGAGCGGGCCCGGGAGCTGATGTCCCGGGCCTACGTCCCGTACTCCGAGTACCCGGTCGGCGCCGCCGCGCTGGTGGACGACGGCCGGATCGTCGGCGGCTGCAACGTGGAGAACGCCTCCTACGGCATCGGGCTGTGCGCCGAGTGCGGCCTGGTCTCGGAGCTGGCCGCCACCGGCGGCGGCAGGCTGGTGGCCTTCACCTGCTGCGACGGTCGCGGCGAGATCCTCATGCCGTGCGGCCGCTGCCGCCAGCTGCTGTGGGAGCACGGCGGCCCGGACCTGGCGGTCGACACCGCCTCCGGCGTCCGGCCGCTGTCCGACCTCCTCCCCGACGCCTTCGGCCCCGACCACCTCGCCGGCGCGGACGGACCCACCGGCTCCACCGGCCCCTGACCCGCGCCCGGCGCACCCGACCCCCAAGGAGCGACACCCCCCGATGGACGCCATCTCCGTCATCCGCACCAAGCGCGACCGGGGCCGTCTCAGCGACGCCCAGATCGACTGGGTCATCGACGCCTACACCCGAGGCGAGGTCGCCGACGAGCAGATGTCGGCCCTGGCCATGGCGATCCTGCTCAACGGCATGGAGCGCGAGGAGATCGCCCGCTGGACCGCCGCGATGATCCACAGCGGCGAGCGGATGGACTTCTCCTCCCTGCCCCGCCCCACCGCCGACAAGCACTCCACCGGCGGCGTCGGCGACAAGATCACCCTGCCGCTCGCCCCGCTGGTCGCCGCCTGCGGCGCGGCCGTTCCCCAGCTCTCCGGCCGCGGCCTGGGCCACACCGGCGGAACGCTGGACAAGCTGGAGTCGATCCCCGGCTGGCGGGCGCTGCTGAGCAACGACGAGATGATGGACGTCCTGCGCTCGGTCGGCGCGGTGATCTGCGCGGCCGGCGACGGACTGGCCCCGGCCGACAAGAAGCTCTACGCCCTGCGCGACGTCACCGGCACCGTCGAGGCGATCCCCCTGATCGCCTCCTCGATCATGTCCAAGAAGATCGCCGAGGGCACGGGCTCGCTCGTCCTGGACGTCAAGGTCGGCTCCGGCGCGTTCATGAAGAACCTGGGCGACGCCCGGGAGCTGGCCTCCACCATGGTCGGGCTCGGCACCGACCACGGGGTCAAGACCGTCGCCCTGCTCACCGACATGTCCACCCCGCTCGGCCTGACCGCGGGCAACGCCCTGGAGGTCCGCGAGTCGGTGGAGGTCCTGGCCGGCGGCGGCCCGGCCGACGTCGTCGAGCTGACGCTGGCGCTGGCCCGCGAGATGCTCACCGCCGCCGGACTGCCGGACGCCGACCCCTCCCGGGCGCTCGCCGACGGCTCGGCCATGGACCACTGGCGCCGCATGGTCGCCGCCCAGGGCGGCGACCCGGACGCGCCCCTGCCCACCGCCCGCGAACGGCACACCGTGACCGCCCCCGCCTCCGGCACCCTGACGAAGCTGGACGCGTACGCCGTCGGCGTCGCGGCCTGGCGCCTGGGCGCGGGCCGCGCCCGCAAGGAGGACCCGGTGCAGGCCGGTGCGGGGGTGGAGCTGCACGCCAAGCCCGGCGACCGGATCACCGCCGGCGCCCCGCTGCTGACCCTCCACACCGACACCCCCGAGCGCTTCGACTACGCACTCGAAGCCCTTGCCGGCGACGCGATCGGGATCGCCGACACGGCCTCGGCCGAGCCCACCCCCCTGATCCTCGACCGCATCGCCTGACCCCCGCCCCGGCGGCCGGTACGCCGTGGGCGGTGCGCACACGGAGGCGCCCGTACCCCCGGGACGTGGGGTACGGGCGCCTGTCCGTCCGGCCGGGGCTCAGGCCTCCAGCCCGTAGAAGGCGAACTCCTCCCACGAACCGCCGATCTGGGCGGAACGGGCGCGCAGGGCGTACTGGAGCGAGCCGGTGTAGCCGTTCTCCATGGCGACGAAGAGGCCGTTCAGCGTGGACTGGAGCGCCCAGCGGTCCAGCTCCTCGTTGTAGTACACGACGAACCGCTCCCAGCCGCCCACACCGGTGGAGCGGGCGCGCAGCAGGTTCTGGGAGCTGCCGGTGAAGTTCTTCTCCACCGCCACGTACAGGTTGTTGGCCAGCGACCTCAGGGCGTAGGTCTCGGTGGTGTCGTCCCACTCGAAGGCGAAGCCCTCCCAGGAACCGCCGTACTCGGCGGAACGGGCCCGCAGTGCACCGGTGTTGGGGGCCGGGTAGTTCTTCTCGGTCGTCACGAACCGCTGGTTGCGGACCGACTGCATCGCGATGAGGGAGACCTCGTCCGCCTCCGAGCCCTGCTCGGTGAGGTTCTGGGCGGCGGGCCCCTGGGCGGCGGGGGAGCGCTCGCCGTTCGGAGCGGCCACCTCGTCACCCTCGACCACCTCCCAGCCGGCCGGTACGGCGGTCTGCGCGGCGGCCGGGCGGCCGGTCTGGGGGGCGGCCACGGCCGCCGGGGCGGTCAGCGCGGAGGCCCCCACCAGAGCGCTCAGAGCCAGAAGAACGGAGGTCATGCGTCGCACGGGTCGTCCTCACCTTCGGTGAATCGGCGATGATTCCGGGGCGGCGGAGAAGCGAATTCGGCGCCTTCGGGCGCCTGCGTGTACCGGAACGCGCGGTCGTCCGCGCGGCGATTCCCCCCTGCCTCCACCGCACCCCCGGAACCGCGATCGGAACGCCCTCCCCTCGGACGCTCCCGCGGCTGCCCCGCGCTGATCCACGAGGCGGCGCCAGACTATCGGCGGACGCCTTCCTCCGGCGGTGCTCATTCCATTCGTTTTCCGGATCGGAAAGGAATTCCCCCGGGGCGACCGATTCCGCAACCCCGGGTTAACGCGGAGGAAGGAATCCGTTCGCCGGGTCCCTGAAACGCGGGGGCCTTTTCCGGGAGGCCCTCCCGGACAGGTTCGCGGCGGGCGGCCCACGGCTCGCACAGCAGCACCACGAGCGCCCCGGTGGTGAGCACCCCACCGACCAGGATCGCCCCCCTCACCCCGGCCCCGGTGGGCAGCAGCAGACCGCCGGTGAAGGAGCCGCCGGCGATGCCGACGTTGAAGACCGCCGATCCTGCCGCCGAGGCGATCTCGGTACTGCCGGGCGCCACCTGGAGGATCCTGCTCTGCAGGGCGGTGGTCATGGCGGCCATGGAGAACCCCAGCAGGGCGACCAGGCAGACCGCCGCGGGGCGGGTGCCGCCGGACAGGTACAGCCCCCACATCGCTGTCGCCAGCAGGGCCACGGCCGACGCCATGGTGTGCCGGGGGCGGCGGTCCACGAGGGCGCCGGCCGCGTAGGTGCCCGCGATCCCGGCCACCCCCGACGCCAGCAGCACCGGGGCCACGGCCGACTGCGGGAATCCGGCCACATCGGTGAGGAAGGCGGTGATGTAGGTGTAGCCGCTGAACACACCCCAGATCACCAGGGCGGTCGTCACCATCAGGACCGCGAACCGGCGGGCACTCGGTTCGGCCCCGACCGAGGCGTGACCGCCCCCCGGAGCCACGGGCGGCAGCAGGGCCGCGATCGTGACGAGGGCGAGCAGGCCGAAGGCGCTCATCACCGTGAACGGGATCCGCCAGCCCGCCTGCTGACCCAGCCAGGTGCCCGCCGGCACGCCCACGACAGCGGCCAGGGACAACCCGGAGAACAGCCCGGCGACCACCTTGCCCCGCACCTCGGGCGGGAACAGTCCGGCGGCGGTGGCCGCGACGATCGACCAGAACACCGCGTGGGTCAGCGCGACCGCGATCCGCGCGGCGAGCAGCACCCAGTAGCCCGGGGTCGCCGCGGAGACCAGGTTCGCGGCGACGAAGACGCTCAGCAGCACGATGAGCAGCGCGCGCCGCGGCACCCTGCGGACCAGGTGCGTCAGGGGCACCGAGGCCACCGCCACGACCAGGCCGTAGCCGGTCACCAGCAGGCCCACCGCCGACCTCGACACGTCCAGGTCCCCGGCGATGACCGGGAGCAGGCCGACCGGCAGGGTCTCCACCGTGCTCAGGGAGAACAGGGCCACCGCCAGCGCCACGACCACCGCCACGGCGGCCGGAGTGCGCAAGGGGGGCGTGGTCGCGGGCTGCGGTACCGTCACTGGATTTCCTTCCCTGATGCCCGTCCGGGGGCGGGCGACAGGGCCGCACACGGACTCGGGCGGCGCCATTGAACACATGCGCCAGTGCTCGGTGCAAGCGTTTTCCCCCTCAAATGCCGACCGTGTGCGACCAAGCTCCGTTCCGGTCGGGAGAAAGGGATCGGCCGAAAAACTTTCGGCCACTGGAACAGGTTCTCCTGGTCGCCGGCACGGGCCGTTGGTGCCGCGGTGAACTCCTCGCACCTGCCTCCTGAACGGGTGCGGGGGCGGGGCCGGTCCGGGGCGAACATTCCGGACGGCAGTATTTACGGCCGTTGCCGTGCACCGTCGGGTGGAGCGCCTATTGGCCGCAAATAACTCCCCTGGCCTCCGGTATGGGGGACCCCGGAGTGTCCGGAAAATCCGCCCCTCCCCGTCCTCTACCGCCGTCGCCCGGCTGCGGGTGGGCGGTCTCTGCCCGGTTCCGCGAGTGCGGCCGCGGCATCGGCGGCGTGGCCCCACGAACCGCTTTTGGCCAGTGCCCGGTTCAGATGGCGCCTGGCGGCCTCCCGGTCGCCGCGGAGACGCGCGGCGAGCCCCAGACCGATCTCGGCACGGATCTCGCCCCGGCTGTAGGCCCGTTCGGCCGACACGGACAGCGCGCGCTCGTACAGTTCCGCCGCCCGCGAGGCGTGGCCGCCCGCCAGGGCGGTCCTGCCGAGCCAGATCAGTGCCTCGACGACCTCGGTCCACAGCCCGAGTTCCTCGGCGGCCAGGAGGCCCTCCCGGTGCAGCCGCTCCGTCCGCGCGTGGTCACCGTCGAGGTCGGCCGTGAGCGCCAGGGCCCGGACGGCCCGGAGCCGCCCCCAGCGGTCACCGGCCTCCTGGAACAGCGCGGCGCCCAGTTCCGCGTGGGATTCGCCCCGGGCCGGATCGTGGCCCGCGAGTTCGACCAGCGCCGCGGCCTCGCCCCAGCGGTCCCGGGCGGCGCGCGCACCGGCCAGGCTCGCCTCCACCAGCCGCCACCCCTCGCGGTGGTGGCCGCGGCCGGCCAGACCGGTGCCGACGAACCACTGCAACCGGGCCCGCAGCACAGGATCGTCGACACCGGACGCCGGGTCCTCACCCGCCGGGACCGGCGTCCCACCGGCCGAGGACATGCGCAGCTCGAAGCCGGTCAGCCAGGCCCGCGCCGCCAGGCGCGCGGCCGAAGCGGTCCCGCCGTCGGCGGCCAGCGCCCTCTGGAGCGACCTGCGGGCCTCGGTGAGCCGCCCGCGCAGGAACCAGTACCACGCCAGCGCGTTCACAAGCCGTACCGCGTACCCGGCGGCACCCCCGGTGACCGCGAGGTCGAGAGCGCGGCGCAGGTTGACGGTCTCCGCGTCCAGGCGCTCCAGGCAGCGCCGCTGGTCCGGGCCGCGCAGTCGCTCGCTCTCCCGTTCGGCCGACTCGGTGTGGAAGCGCACGAACCGCGCACGGACGGCAGCCTCCTCGCCCGCCTCCGCCAGTCGTTCGGCGCAGTAGGCGGCCACCGATTCGAGCAGCCGGAACCGGTTCGCCTCACGGGCCACCAGCGAGCGGTCCACCAGCCGGGACAGCAGTTCGGGCACCCGCTCGGCGTCCAGGTCCCGGTCGGCGCAGACCGCCCCGGCGGACGACAGGGTGCAGCCGTCCGCGTGTACGGCCAGGCGCCGCAGCACGGTCCGCTCGCCCGCGGTCAGCAGCTGCCAGCTCCAGCCGAGCATGCCCCGCAGCGTCTGCTGCCGGGCCGGAAGCCCGCGCACCCGGACCTCGGGCGGGGCGAACCGGTCGTCCAGACAGGAGACGAGCTCCTGCGGGCTCAGCGTCCGCAGCCGGGGCGCAACGAGTTCCAGCGCGAGCGGAATACCGTCGAGTCGACGGCAGATGGCGGAAACGGCCGCCGCGTTGTCCGCGTCGAGGGCGAAGCCGGGTACCGCTGCCGATGCGCGTTCCACGAACAGCTCGACGGCGCTGGACCGGGCGACCGCCTCCGAGGCGGTGTCCTGCGGCAACGCCAGCGGAGGCACCGGATGCACCACCTCGCCGGGAATGCCGAGCACCTCCTGGCTGGTGGCCAGCAGGTGCCCCGCGGGCACCGCCGACAGCAGGGCCTTGGCGAACACGGCGACCGGCTCGACGAGGTGCTCACAGTTGTCCAGCAGGATCAGCAGTTGCCTGTCGGCCACCGCCCGGCACAGCCAGCCCACCAGATCGTCCAGGTCCGGCTCCGTGGCCGCGGTGTCGCACAGGCCCAGCGCCGTGATGACCCGCTCGGCGATGTCGTCCGGGGCCGACGCGGCGCCCAGACCGGCGAGTTCGACCAGCCACACGCCGTCGGGGAACCGTTCGGCCATCCCGTGCGCCGCGGCGATCGCCAGCCGCGTCTTCCCCACTCCGCCGAGACCGGTGAGCGTGACGAGGCGGGTGTCCGCACCCGGACCCAGCCGTGCCCGCACCTGTTCGACCGCCTCGCGCCGGCCGATCAGCGGGGTCAGCGCAGCGGGCAGGTTGGTACGGCACGACAGCGACCCGACGGCGGGCGTGGCCAGCCGCGGCTCCTGGCGCAGGATCGCCTCGTGCAGCGCGGAGACTTCCGGCCCGGGCGACACCCCCAGCTCCTCCGCCAGCCGGCGCCGCAGCTCCTGGAAGCTCCGCAGCGCATCGCCCTGCCGCCCGGCCCGGTACAGCGCACGCATATGGGCCATGCGCAGCCGTTCGCGCAGCGGATGCCGCGCCACCAGATCCCCCAGTTCCGCCGCCAGCGCCGTGTGCTCGCCCAGCGTCAGCCGCGCTTCGGCCCGGTCCTCGACGACGGTGAGGCGCAGCTCCTCCAGCCGGGCGATCTCGGCGCGGGCGAACAGGAACCCGGCCACATCGGCGTAGGCCGGGCCCCGCCACAGCGCGAGCGCGTCGGCGAACAGGCCCGCCCTGACCGCCGGTTCCCCGTGGGCGCGGGCGCGCTCGGCCAGTTCCTGGAACCGCAGCGCGTCGACCGCGTCGTCCGCGAGCAGCAGCCGGTAGCCGGCGGGCTCGCGGACCACCCGCTCCCGGCCCAGTACCCGGCGCAGCTGGGAGATCTTGGTCTGCAGAGTGTTGACCGACCCGCCCGGTGGGGCGCCTGCCCACAGGTCCTCGATCAGACGGTCCGCCGGAACCGGCCCGCCCCCGTGGACCAGCAGGTCCGCCAGCAGGGCACGCACCTTCGCTTCGGGGACCCTGACCGGCCGCCCCTCGGCGTCCCAGACGGTCAGCGGGCCGAGCACCCCGTAACGCATGGCCGCAGTGTATCGCCGGGTGACCCTCAGGAAATCGTGCGTGACGGTCGGCATGGTGACGGGGCACCTTCTCGGACTCGAAACGCATGGGAGTGCCATGAGCGCAACGACAGTACGCAGGGCCGGTGCCCGGGAATGGACGGGCCTGGCCGTCCTCTCGTTGCCCACCGTGCTGCTGGGCCTCGACGTCACCGTGCTGTACCTGGCCCTCCCCTCGCTGGCGGAGGACCTGCGCCCGAGCGGCACCGAAGAGCTGTGGATCATGGACGCCTACGGCTTCCTGATCGCCGGCTTCCTGATCACCATGGGCACGCTGGGCGACCGGATCGGCCGCCGCAGGCTGCTGATGACCGGGGCCGCCGCCTTCGGAGCCGTCTCCGTGCTGGCCGCCTACTCCCCCAGCGCCGAAACGCTCATCGCCGCGCGCGCGGCCCTGGGGATCGCCGGTGCCACGCTGATGCCCTCCACCCTGGCCCTGATCAGCAACATGTTCGCCGAGCAGCGCCAGCGCTCACTGGCCATCGGCATCTGGGCGACGAGCTTCGCGCTCGGCATGGCGCTCGGGCCGGTGGTCGGCGGCGTGATGCTGGACCACTTCTGGTGGGGTTCGGCGTTCCTCCTCGCGGTCCCGGTCGCGATCGTGCTGCTGGTGGCCGCGCCGCTGCTGATCCCCGAGTACCGGGCGCCGCACGGCGGCCGGTTCGACCTGCTCAGCGTCGCGCTGTCGCTGACCGCGATCCTGCCGGTGATCTACGCGGTGAAGCGGTTCGCCGAGGACGGCCCCGGCGTTCCCGTGATCACCGCCGCGGTGACCGGCCTGGTCTTCGCGGTGCTGTTCGTCCGGCGCCAGGGCGGGCTGGCGAGCCCGCTGCTGGACGTGCGCCTGTTCTCCGACCGCACGTTCAGCGCCGCGCTGAGCGTCCTGCTCGTCGGCCTGGTCGGCGTCGGCGGCGCGATGCTGCTGATCACCCAGCAGCTCCAGCTCGTGGAGGGACTGCCCGCCGTCGAAGCGGGCCTGTGGATGGGGCCGCCCGCGATGATGATGTTCCTGGCCGCGATCGGGGCGCCACTGGTCGCGCGCCGTGTGCCGCCGGGGATCGTGGTGGCCGCCGCCCTGGCGCTGTCCACGGTCGGATACGTGCTGCTCACCCAGGTGGACACCTCGGGCGGCATCGCCCTGATGGTGACCGGCTTCGGCCTCGTCTACCTCGGGCTCGGGGCGATCGCGGCCCTGGGCACGGACCTGGTGGTGGGAGCCGCGCCGCCGGAGAAGGCCGGTTCGGCCTCGGCGATGTCGGAGACCGTGCAGGAACTGGGTCTCGCCCTGGGCGTGGCGATCCTGGGCAGCCTGGCCACCGCGGTCTACCGCGACCGCATCGGCGACGAGATCCCCGCCGGTACGCCGCCCGAGGTGGCCGACGTGGCGGGTGACAGCCTCGCCGGAGCGGTCTCGTCGGCACACCGGATGCCCGCCGGCTGGCTCGACCAGGCCAGGGAGGCGGCCACCTCCGGGCTGAACATCGCGATGCTCGTCGCCGCGGTGTGCGCCCTGGTGCTCTCGTTCCTGTCCGCCGTCGTGCTGCGGCACGTCGGCGCCGTCGGCGCCGTCGGCGCCGTCGGCGGCGGCGACGGAACGGAGGCGGGGGAGGCCGTGCCGGCGGAATCCGCCGGATCGGAAGCCTGACCGCGGTGCGCCCCGCCCCGGTCGCCCGGCGGCAGGCGCAGGGCGACGGCCCTCGGCTGCCGGACGGCCTCCGCCACCATCAGCCGGGTCGGCTTGGTCCGACTCCTGCCTGCCGACGGGTAGGGCGGCAGGGCTCGTCGGCACCCCAGGGCTTCGGGACAGATGCGACGGGACCGTTCCCGGAGCCGACGTGCTGAGCATCACGGCACCGCGCGGCGAACAGCCGGGAACCGGCCGCACCCGGGCGACGGCGGGAGGGGGCGGGGAGGGGCGGATGTTCCGGACACTCTGGGGTTCCCCATGCCGGAGGCCAGGGGAGTGATTTGCGGCCAATGGGCGCTCCACCCGATGGTGCACGGCAACGGCCGTAAATCATGCCGTCCGGAATGTTCGCCCCGGACCGGCCCCGACCCCCGCACGCACCCGACCCCCACCGCACCCCGGCCCAGGTCAGGACTCGGTGAAGCGGTCGAGCTCACCGGCCTTCGCGCTGCGTATGAAGGCGGCCAGCCTTTCGGGGGTAGTGGTCAGAACGGCATCGGGGCCGTCGCTCTCGCGCAGCTTGATGGTGCCGTCGTCGCTCGCGGCCACGTATACGCAGTTGGCGGCCTCGCCGCTGTAAGTGGACTTCTGCCAGGCAAGGTTGGACATGCGCACTCCTTCTCAGATCTCTCGGACGATGCGGTGCATCAGGTCACGGGAATCGGCTGGGGCGAGAGCGCAGCCTTCCATACGACTCACGACGGTGCGGTACTTCATCAACTGTGCGTGGGCGTCGAGAAATTCTGAGCCGTGGTCCGTGTCGAGTTGAATGGTGTCCAGCTCCGGCACGGGGCCGTGGCAGTGGACGACGGACTGCCCCGAACTGGGGAAGGTGCCCGCACCGAACCGGATCACCAGGACGGTGATGTTCTCGCGCTCGCCCATCTCGATGAGGTGCGTGAGTTGAGCGCGGGCCACGGCCGGGCCTCCGAAGCCCATGCGGAGGGCGGCTTCGTGGATTACCGCCGTCAACGGGACCGGCTCGTCTCTGTAGAGGATTGTCTGCCGTTTGATCCGGAAGGAGACGCGATGCTCCACGTCGGGCGGGGCGAGCGAGGGAACGACATCGCTGATGACCGCGCGTGCGTGTTCTGCGGTCTGGAGGAGGCCGGGCACGTGGATCACCGAGGCGATGCGCATCGAGACCGTGTGGTGTTCGAGTTCGGCGAGGTCGAGTGCTCCGGCCGGAAGGATCTCCCGGTACTCCTCCCACCAGCCGCGTGTCCGTCCGCCTGTCATCGAGGCGAGGGCGTCGATGAGGGTCTGGTCCGTGCACGAGTACAAGCGGGCCAGAGCCCGTACGCGTTCGGCGCTCACCGGGTAGCCGCCGGACTCGATGCCGCTGATGCGAGCCTGGGTGGTGCCGTGGAGTTCACCGGCCCGGGTGGCGGACAGCCCCGCCTGTTCTCTCAGTCGGCGAAGCTCCGCGCCCAGGCGTCGTTGCCGGATGGTCGGTGGGACCTTGCTCGGCGGCATGGTCGTTCTCCCTGGCTCGTACACGGTTCCCAGTGGTCGCCCCGGAGAGTGGATAAGGGTATGCATTCTTTTGCTTCGATGGAATGCATACCACCTACCTCGCTACGGTGAGGCACACCGCGACCGGTGCGGCTGCTCCCGCCAGGTCGCACAGTCGCGTTCACCCCCCTTCCGCAGGAGGCGTTCATGAACACCGTATCCCCGCAGAACGGCGGCCCCGGACCGCGCGGAAATCCCGGAGCCGCAGGCTCGGGGAGCTTCGAGGAGGAGTTGCGGGCGATGGTGGTGGACCTCGCGCCGCGGCAGTTCGCCGTGGTCCAGGTGTGGGATGCGGGCGACGGGGAGCTGGACGGGTGCGTCGCCGCGTGGGGCACGGTGTACGAGGACGGGCGTACGCAGGTGAGCGGCGCCGACGGCGCCTCGCGGTTCGTGCTCGGCTCGCCGGAGCGGGCCGTGTGGTGGTTCGGGCGGGAGGCGGGCGTCACGGCCCGGCTCGTCTGGCTCGCCGCGCCCGAGCGGACCGCCGCTGCCTGACCTGCGAGGTTTCCCGTTCGGGTGAATGGGGGCGGTGGACCCGCGCGGGGTGCGTTGGGCATGCTGGGATCGGTGACGCACCGATAGAGGAGACCGTCATCAGGATCCAGCCGGGGGAAGCCTCACTTCAGCGCGGTGGGGAGGACTTCTCCGCCGATGTGTACGACCTCGGGCTCCACGTGGTGTGGTGCCCGAAGTACCGCCGCCCGGTCCTGGAGGGCCGGGTCGCGGAACGCCTGGAGGAGCTGATCCGGGCCAGGGCCGA
>NZ_JBSVCZ010000018.1:0-133597 GCF_054072955.1 Streptomyces sp. SS8 | reverse complement strand
CTCCTCCCCGCCCTAAAGGACGGGGTATCCACGAAGGAGAGCCCCGATGACCGTGAGGGTCTACCGGGACGCCTGGGGCGTACCGCATCTGCGCGCGGACGGCGCGGACGAGCTGGCGTACGCCCAAGGGCGCAACGCGGCGGCCGACCGCGCCTGGCAGATCGAGGTCGAGCGGCACCGCGCGCAGGGCACCACCGCGTCGTTCCTCGGCGCGGAGGCCGTCTCCTGGGACCGGTTCGCGCGGCGGGTGCGGCTGGAGGACACCGCCCGGCGGTGCATGGACGCCCTGGAGCGCGAGGACCCCGGCACCGCCGCCTGGGTCCGCTCCTATGTCGACGGGGTCAACGACGGGCTGGCGGAAGGGGCCGCCCGGGCCCCGGAATTCGACGCCACAGGCCTGGCCCCCGGCCGCTGGCGGCCGTGGACGCCGCTGGGCGTCTGGCTGTCGGCGCACATCCTGTTCGCGGGCTTCCCGGCCAAGCTCTGGCGCGACGCCGTCGCCCGGCGCCTGGGGCCCGAGTGGGTGGGGGTGTTCGCCACCGACGGGCCCGGCACCTCCGGCAGCAACGGCTGGCTCGTCCCGGCGGAGCGCAGCGCCACGGGCGCGGCGGTCGTCGCGGGCGACCCCCACCGGTTCATCGAGGCCCCGGGGGTCTACCAGCAGATCCGGCTGGCCTGCCCGGAGTTCGACGTCGTCGGTCTCGCCGTCCCCGGCGTCCCCGGCATCGCCCACTTCGGCCACACCGGCCGGGTGGCCTGGGCCATCACCAACGCCATGGCCGACTACCAGGACCTCTACCGCGAGCGGCTGCGGCGCACCGGGCCGGACGGGGAGCGGGTGGAGGCGCTGGGTCCGGACGGGTGGCGGCCCGCCGAGCGCCGCGTGGAGACGATCGAGGTGGCCGGCGGCGAGCCCGTGACGGTCGAGGTGATCGAGACCGAGCGCGGGCCCGTCATCGCCGACGGCGACGAGGCGGCGCACTGGACGGAGCAGGGCTCCCCGGTACAGCACTCCCCCGACGCCCCGGTCGGGGGCGTCTTCGGCGCGCTCTCCCTGCGCCACCCCCCGCGCGTGAGCGCGGACCTCGGTTTCGGGGCGCTGCCCGCCCTGTTGCGTGCCCGCTCCGTCGCCGACGTCGACCGTGCCCTGGACGGCTGGGTGGAGCCCGTCAACGTCGTCCTGGCCGCCGACACCGCGGGCGGGACGCTGCACCGGGTGGCGGGCGCCGTGCCCGTGCGCCATCCGGACAACCGGATACGGGTCGTGCCCGCCTGGGAGGCCCGGTACGCCTGGCGGGGCTGGCACGGGCCGATGCCGCGCGAACGCGTCGAGGGCGTCGCGGTCATGGCCAACCAGCGCGGGATCGCCGAACCCCTCGGTGTGGAGTTCGCGCCACCGCACCGGGCCGGGCGCATCCGGGATCTGCTGGAGGAGCGGGCCGTGTGGTCCGCGAAGGACATGGCGGCCGTCCACAGCGACACCCTGCTGGCCTCGGCCACGCCCCTGCTGGACCTGCTGGCGCGTACCGATCCCGGTGAACTGGGGCCGTACGCCCGTCGGTTGCGGGAGCGGCTGCTGGACTGGGACCGCCGTATGGACGCCGACAGCACCGGCGCCGCCTCCTTCGCCGCCGTCCGCACCGCGACGGTCAGGCTGCTGGCGCGGCATCCGCTGCTGCGGCCGCTGGCGGACCCGCCGCCCGCGCCGGAGGTCTTCCGGCCCTGGCTCGCGCTCGTGCCCCGCGTCGGATACGCCCTGGAGCACCTGCTGACCACGGACCGCCTGCCGCTCGCGGACCGGGCCGGGGCCGTACGGGCGGCCGTCGAGGAGGTGGCGGCCGGTGAGGCCGCCGCCCAGGGCCCGCCGGCGCGGTGGGGCGACACCCACCGGCTGGCGCCCTGGCAGGCGCTGCCGGCCGATCCCGGCGAGCCCTGGCCCTCCCTGGCCGGCGACCACGACTGCGTGCTGGCCACCTCCGGCGTGCCCGGGGTCACCGACCTCAGCGCCCGCGCCTCCGCCGCCCGCTACGTGTGGGACCTCGCCCGCCGTGAGGACAGCGCCTGGGTGGTGCCGCTGGGCGCCTCGGGTGTGCCCGGGGACCCGCACCACCGGGACCAGCTCCCGCTGTGGGCGCGCTGCGAGCTGGTGCCGGTCGTCACCGACTGGGGCAAGCTCACCGAGGAGCCCGCCGCACCGCACGACCGACCCGCACCGCACGACCGAGGAGAGAAGTGACCGACCCTGCCGCGCCCTCCGGCGCCTTTGCCCCCTCGGCTCCCCGGCGCCGCGAAGCCGTGCACGAGACCCGCGTCGAGGGCTTCGGCACGGTCCGCGTCGTCCCCGTGGACCCCGCCCGCGACATCGGTCTGCTCCACGACTGGGTGACCCGGGAGCGGGCCCGCTTCTGGGGGATGGCGGACCACACCCGCGAACAGGTCCTGGAGATCTACGAGTACCTGGACTCCCTGTCCACGCACCACGCCTTCCTGATCCATCTCGACGACCGGCCGGTCGCCCTCTTCCAGACCTACGAGCCGGACGCCGACCCGGTCGGCGAGTACTACGAGGTGCGGCCGGGGGACTTCGGCATCCATCTGATGGTCGGCCCGGCGGACGACGGGGCGCGGCCGGGCTTCACCGGCACCCTGCTGACCGTCTTCCTGGCCCATCTGCTGGCCGAGGACCCCGGCCGCAGGCGGATCGTCGCCGAGCCCGACGCCCGCAACGAGAAGGCGGTCTCCCGGCTGCTGCGGACCGGTTTCGTCCTCGGTCCCGAGATCGAACTGCCGCACAAGCGGGCCCGGTTGGTCTTCCTCGACCGGGACGCCTTCCTCTCCCGCGCCGCCTCCCGGCCCTCCTGAGGGATCGGAGCCCCGGGGCGGCCCGGCGGTGTCGGTGGGCGCGGCTACGGTATCGCCGTGATCGATTCCGACGACGTCCGACGTATCGCGCTGTCCCTCCCGGAGACCGTGGAGAAGGAGGCGTGGAGCATGCCCACCTTCCGGGTGGCCGGGAAGATGTACATCACCGTCCCCGACGACGAGACCTCCGTCGCCGTGCGCTGTCCGCGCCTTGAGCGCACCGAGCTGATCGCGGCCGAGCCGGAGAAGTTCTGGGTGCCGCCCCACGAGGCGTCCTCGGCGTGGGTGCGGGTCAGGCTGGCCGCCCTGGAGGACGTCGCCGAACTGCGGGACATCCTCGTCGACTCCTGGCGGCAGGCGGCCCCGGAGCGGCTGCTGGAGGCACATCCGGGTCTGGTGCCCGGCGGGGCGGTGGGTTCCGAGGGGTAGTGCGGGGTCCGGCCGGCGGGCGCGGGGCCGCTCACCGCCGGCGGCCGGACGCCTCCACCGTGCCCCCGCGCCCGCCGGCTCCGGCGGGCGCACCGGCGCCGCGCTGTCGCAGGACCTTCAGCGCGGTCTCGCACCACTGCAGGTTCTCGCGCTCGAAGGCGATGCCGCGCAGCAGTGTGAGGTAGGGGCCCACACGTTCGGCCTGAGTGAGGTACTCCTCCTCTGTGCGCCCGTCCAGCAGCTTGGCGCGTCCCCGCTCGTAGCGGGCCAGTTTGGCCGTCGACCACTCCAGCTGCGTCTCGACGGCGGCCCTGACCCCCTCGATGTCGCCCACGTCGGCGCTCTGGACCTTCACCAGCAGTTCGTCGCGGATGACGGTGGGCCGTGCGAGGGCGGCGGCGGTGTAGTCGCGCAGTGCGGCGTATCCCGCCTCGGTCAGGGAGAACAGCCGCTTGTTGGGCCGGCGCTCCTGCTGGACGACGCGGGCCGCCACGAGCCCCTCCCGCTCCATGCGCTCGAGTTCGCGGTAGATCTGCTGGGGGGTGGCGGTCCAGAAGTTGGCGACCGAGGAGTCGAATCCCTTGGCCAGGTCCCAGCCCGACGCCTCGCCTTCCAGTAGGGCTGCCATCACCGCGTTGCGCAGAGCCATCCCCGTATTGGAGCACGGGGGCGACCTGCCGACAAACCGACTGTTCCGCGCCGGCCTCTCCCTCCGGCTCCGTGCCGGCGGGCGCGGCTTCGGCCCGGTGTGGACAGACTCCCCGCCAGGATTTACTCTCCAACGCACCTAGTAAACTTTTTGGCTATCGAGGTGGTCGGCATGAACCCCTTCCGGCGCGCCGTGGAGGCCCGCGACGAGCAGGCGCTGGCGGACCTGCTGGCCGAGGACGTCGTCTTCACCAGCCCCATCGCGTTCAGACCCTACGAGGGCAGGGCGATCACCGCGGCGATCCTGCGCGGTGTGATGCGGGTCTTCGAGGACTTCTCCTACACCCGTGAGTTCACCGGCCCGGACGGCCGCGACCACGCCCTCGTCTTCACCGCCACGGTCGGCGGCCGGAGGATCCAGGGCTGCGACTTCCTGCACTTCGACGAGGAGGGCAGGATCGACGACCTCACCGTCATGGTCCGCCCGCTGTCCGCCGCCCAGGCCCTGGCCGAGGCCATGGGCGCGCAGTTCGAGCGGATCTCGCGCGAGGCCGCCGGCCACTGACCTCCGGCCCGTACCGCTCCTCCCCCACCACCACGCCCTCCGCCGCGCCGCCCGCACCCGCACCGAACCGGGAGACCGACCGCATGACCGCCTACCCCCATCTGCTCCGGCCGCTGGACCTGGGCTTCACCACTCTGCCCAACCGGGTCCTCATGGGCTCGATGCACGTCGGTCTGGAGGAGGCCCCCGACGGCTTCTCCCGGATGGCCGCCTTCTACGCCGAGCGCGCCCGCGGCGGCGTCGGCCTGATCGTCACCGGCGGCATAGCCCCCAACGAGGCCGGACGCCCCTACCCCGGCGGCGCCATGCTCACCACCGAGGAGGAGGCCGAACGCCACCGCGCCGTCACCGACGCCGTCCACGCCGAGGGCGGCCGCATCGCGATGCAGATCCTCCACTTCGGCCGCTACGCCTACCACCCCGACCTCGTCGCCCCGAGCCCGCTGAAGGCCCCGATCAGCCCCCACACCCCGCGCGAACTCACCGACGCCGAGATCGAGCAGACCATCGAGGACTTCGCCCACAGCGCCGCCCTCGCCCGGTCCGCGGGCTACGACGGCGTGGAGATCATGGGCTCCGAGGGCTACCTGATCAACGAGTTCACCGCCTCCGCCACCAACCACCGCACCGACCGCTGGGGCGGCTCGTACGCCAACCGCATGCGCTTCCCCGTCGAGATCGTGCGCCGGGTCCGCGAGCGGGTCGGCGAGGACTTCATCATCGTCTACCGGCTGTCCATGCTCGACCTGGTGCCCGGCGGCTCCACCTTCCCCGAGGTCGTCGAGCTCGCCCGCGCCGTCGAGGCCGCGGGCGCCACCATCATCAACACCGGCATCGGCTGGCACGAGGCGCGCATCCCCACCATCGCCACCTCCGTGCCCCGCGGCGCCTTCACCTGGGTCACCCGCAGGCTGATGGGGTCCGTCTCCGTCCCGCTGGTCACCTGCAACCGCATCAACAACCCCGAACTGGCCGAGCGGATCCTCGCCGACGGCGACGCCGACATGGTCTCCCTGGCCCGCCCCATGCTCGCCGACGCCGACTTCGTCGCCAAGGCCGCCGCCGGCACCCCCGAGGCGATCAACACCTGCATCGGCTGCAACCAGGCCTGCCTCGACCACACCTTCAGCCTCAAGATCACCTCCTGCCTGGTCAACCCCCGGGCCTGCCACGAGACCGAGCTCGTCCTGGAGCCCACCCGCCGGGTCAGGGACGTCGCGGTGGTCGGCGCCGGACCGGCCGGGCTCGCCTTCGCCGTCTCCGCGGCCGAGCGCGGCCACACCGTCACCCTGTACGACGCCGCACCCGGGATCGGCGGGCAGCTCAACACCGCCCGCCGCATCCCCGGCAAGCAGGAGTTCGACGAGACCCTGCGCTACTACCGCCACCGGCTCGGCACACTCGGCGTCCGGCTCCGCCTGGGCGCCGAGGTCACCGCGGAGCAGCTCGCGGACGCCGGCCACGACGAGATCGTCCTGGCCACCGGCGTCACCCCCCGCGTCCCCGAGATCCCCGGCATCGACCACCCCAGCGTGGTGGGCTACCTCGACGTCCTCCACGACCGCAGGCCCGTCGGCCGTCGTGTGGCGATCCTGGGCGCGGGCGGCATCGGCTTCGACGTCGCCGCCTACCTCACCCGTCCCGGACCTGACGGCGGACCGGACGAGCCGGAGAGCACCGAGGCGTTCCTCACCCGCTGGGGCGTCGACACCGAGCACCGCTCCCCCGGCGGCCTGACCGAGCCCGTCCATCCCTCCTCCGAACGCACCGTCCACCTGCTCCAGCGCAAGACGAGCAAGGTCGGCGCGGGGCTGGGCAAGACCACCGGCTGGATCCACCGCACCGAGCTCAGGCAGCGCGGCGTCACCATGCTCCCCGGTGTCGCCTACGAGCGCATCGACGACGAGGGCCTGCACATCACCGTCGACGGGCAGCCCCGGGTGCTGCCGGTGGACACCGTCGTGCTGTGCACCGGGCAGGAGCCCCGGCGCGACCTGTACGACGAGCTGGCCGGGCGCGGCGTCAAGGCCCACCTCATCGGCGGCGCCGACATCGCCGCCGAGCTCGACGCCAAGCGCGCGATCGACCAGGGCACCCGCCTGGCGGCCGCACTGTAGGGCACGGGCCGGCGGCCGCCCCTCCCGCCCCCCGTGCGGGGCGGGAGGGGCGGCCGTCAGCCGCGCAGAGCCGCCTCGACGACGGCCGCCCACTGGGCCACGACCCGTTCGCGGCGGGCGCCGTCGTCGGTCAGGAGGTTGGCCAGGCCCAGGCCGCGGGCCATGTCGAGCAGGCCCTGCACGGTCTCCCGCGCCCCTGGCACGCTCTCGTCCGCGTCCAGCAGACGCACCGCCATGCGGTGCGTCTCCCGGCCGATGCGCGCCTCCAGCGCGACCACCCGGGGCGCGAGCTGGGGTTCGTTGGAGGCGGCCACCCACAACTGGAGCGCGGCGCGGAAGAGTTCGCCGGTGTAGAGGCCGACGATCGCCTCGACCGCCTCCCGGACGCCGGCCGGTCCGGGCAGGTCCCGCAGCACGGCCGACCGCTCCTCTGCGACGTACTCCACCGCCGCCGTGAACAGGTCCTCGCGGGTGGGGAAGTGGTGCTGGGCCGCCCCGCGGGTGACGCCCGCGTGCTCGGCGACGACCGCGACCGTGCTGCCCGTCCAGCCGCGCTCGGCCAGGCAGGCCACCGCGGACTGGAGCAGACGCCGCCGGGTGGCGCGGCTGCGGTCCTGCTTGGGCGCGTTGCCCCGTGTGGTCAGTGGTGCACCCATCGGGGGTCCCGTCGTTCGAGGAAGGCGGACATGCCCTCGCGCGCCTCGTCCGAGGCGAACAGCCGCGCGGAGAGCTCCGCCAGGCTATCGGTGTCCCGGTCGAAGACCCGCAGCACCTCCGCCGTGACCAGGCGTTTGGACTCCGCCAGACCCTGCGGCGAGGCGCGCCGCAGCCCGTCCAGGACCGGTTCCAGCGCGGCGTCCGCGTCCTCGGCGGCGATGGTGACCAGTCCGATGCGGGCCGCCTCCACCGCGCCGAACCGCTCGCCGGTCAGGTAGTACCGTCCGGCCGCCCGCGCGTCCAGCCTCGGCAGCAGCGGCAGGGAGATCACCGCGGGGGCCAGTCCGAGCCGCGCCTCGGTGAAGGCGAAGGTCGCCCCGGGGCCGGCCACCGCGATGTCGCAGGCGCCCACCAGCCCCGCCCCGCCCGCCCGTACGTGCCCGGTGACACGGGCGACGACGGGCTTGGGGAAGGCCACGACCGTGCGCAGCAGCCGTGCCAGGCCCAGAGGCGCGTCGGCCGGCCCGGCCGCCGTGCCCGCCTCGCCCAGATCGGCCCCGGCGCAGAAGGTGGTGCCGGTGTGGGTGACCAGCACCGCCCGGGTGCCCGGGTCGCGCCCGGCCGCCTCCAGGTGCGCGTACAGCTCGCCCACCAGCCGGGCGGAGAGCGCGTTGCGGTTGTGCGGCGAGTCGAGGGTCAGGGTGGTGACACCCCGTCCGGCCGAACTCCGCACCAGGGGACCGCCCCCGCTGTCGTCCGTGCCTCTCATGCCGTGGTGCTCCTCTCCTGCTCCCGTTCACCGGCCTGCGGTTCGCACCACACGGCGTCGTGGACAGGTCGGCCGGGAAGTGGGACATCGGCGTACTCGCCGCGGAACACGGTGCCCTCCGGGAGAAAGAGGGCTGGGATGTCTCAGTAGGATCTGGGCAGTCCCAGGGTCTGGTGGGAGACGAAGTTGAGGATCATCTCCCGGCTGACCGGCGCGATCCGGGCGACGCGGGAGGCGGTGACGAGGGAGCCCAGGCCGTACTCACTGGTCAGGCCGTTGCCGCCGAGGGTGTGCACGGCGCGGTCGACGGCCCTGGCGCAGGCCTCCGCCGCCGCGTACTTGGCCATGTTGGCCGCCTCGCCCGCTCCCGCGTCGTCGCCGGCGTCGTACAGCAGGGCCGCCTTGCGTGTCATCAGGCGGGCCAGCTCGATCTCCACGTGCGCCTCGGCCAGCGGGTGGGCGATGGCCTGGTGGGCGCCGATCGGCTCCTTCCACACCTGCCGGGTGCGGGCGTAGTCCACTGCCCGGGCGACGGCGAAGCGGCCCATGCCGAGCGCGAACGCGGCGGTCATGATCCGTTCCGGGTTGAGTCCGGCGAAGAGCTGGAGCAGTCCGGCGTCCTCGTCGCCGACGAGCGCGTCCGCGGGCAGCCGCACGTCGTCCAGCACCAGCTCGAACTGCTTCTCGGGGGCGGACAGTTCCATCTCGATCACGCTGCGGGAGAAGCCGGGGGCGTCGCCGGGGACGATGAACAGACAGGGTTTGAGCCGGCCGGTGCGGGCGTCCTCGGTACGGCTCACGATCAGGGTGGCGTCGGCGATGTCCACACCGGAGACGAAGACCTTGCGGCCGGTCAGGATCCATCCCCCACCGTCGCGGCGGGCGGTGGTGGTGATGCGGTGGGAGTTGGAGCCGGCGTCCGGCTCGGTGATGCCGAACGCCATCTTCCGGCTGCCGTCGGCCAGTCCGGGCAGCCAGGCGCGCTTCTGCTCCGCGGTGCCGAAGCGGGCGATGACGGTGCCGGTGATGGCGGGGGTGACGATGAGCATCAGCAGCGGGCAGCCCACCGCGCCCAGTTCCTCCAGCACGATGGACAGCTCGGTGATGCCGCCGCCCCCTCCCCCGTACTCCGCGGGGAGGCTGACGCCGAGGTATCCGAGCTTTCCGGCCTCCCGCCACAACTCGTCGGTCTGCCCTCCGGCCCGGCGCACCCGCTCGAAGTACTCGCGGCCGTAGCGTCCGCCGAGGGCCGCGACGGCCGCGCGCAGCGCCCGCTGTTCGCCGGTCTCCAGCAGTGCGGCCGCCGTGTGGTCGGCGTGCTGATCAGTGGTCATGCCCCTGCCCCTTCGTCGGTCGCCGGGCTCACCGGCGGTTCCCCGGTGCCGTCGCGGTCCTGCTCATCAGGGGTGACGACCGCGAGGACGGCGCCGACCTCCACGTGCTGTCCCGCGGTCACCCTCAGCTCCCGCAGCACCCCGTCGGCCGGCGCCGTGACGCGGTGCTCCATCTTCATCGCCTCCAGCCACAGCAGCGGCTGTCCCGCCGTCACCGCGTCGCCTGCGGCGAGGTGGTCGGCGACGCGTACGACCGTGCCGGGCATCCGCGCCAGCAGCGAGCCCGGCTCGGTGCTGCCCCGAGGACCGGGGAAGCGCGGCAGCACCGTGAGGGCGTACGCGCCCAGCGGCGAGTCCACGAAGACCCTCGCCCGCTCCTCCCCGCCCCCCGGGCCGCCCGGGTACACCGCGACGTCGAAGCCGTGCCGTACGCCGTCGATCTCCAGCTCGACGCGGTCGGCGGCGAAGCGCAGGGCGCGCACCCCCGGCAGGTCCTCGGCGAGCGGCGGGCCGCCGCGCGCGGGCCGGTAGCGCACCTCCACCTCCGCACCGCCGGGTTCGGCCCGGTAGCGCTTGGTCTGCGGACCGGAGGGGAGGTTGCGCCAGCCGCCGAGCCGCCCGGAGACGGTCCGCGCGGCCGTGCGGCGCGCCTCGGCGTCCGCGAGCGCCGCCGCGAACGCCGCCGCGCGCAGACGCCGTTCGCCGTCCGGGGGCTCCTCGCACAGGCGTGCCAGATACCGGCCGTAGAAGCCGGTGTCCATACGTGCGGAGGCGAAGTCGGGGTGCCGCAGCGAGCGCACCAGCAGGTCGCGGTTGGTGGCCGGGCCGTGGACGCGGGCCCGCTCCAGCGCGTGTGCCAGCTTCCGCACGGCCTCGGCGCGGGTGGGCGCCCAGGAGATGACCTTGGCGAGCATCGGGTCGTAGTGGACGGTGACCTCGTCGCCGCCGCCCACCCCCGCGTCCAGCCGCACTCCGGGGCCGCCGGGGACCTCCAGACGGTGCACCCGGCCGGTCTGCGGGCGCCACTGCCGGGCCGGATCCTCGGCGTAGAGGCGGGCCTCGACGGCGTGGCCGTGCGGCTCGGGGGGCCGGGCCGCGGGCAGCGGGGCGCCCTCGGCGATCCGCAGCTGCAGCGCGACGAGGTCGAGGCCATACACGCACTCGGTGACGGGGTGCTCGACCTGGAGGCGGGTGTTCATCTCCAGGAAGTACGCCCGCCCGTCCGGTGCGAGGAGGAACTCCACCGTGCCCGCGCCCCGGTAGCCGACCGCGCGGGCGGCGCGCTCGGCCGCACCGTGCAGTGCGGCGCGCTGCTCCCCGGTCAGGTTTGGTGCGGGGGCCTCCTCGATCACCTTCTGGTGGCGGCGCTGGAGCGAGCAGTCGCGGGTGCCCAGGGCCCACACCGTTCCGTGGCCGTCCGCGAGCACCTGCACCTCCACATGGCGGCCGCTCTCGACGTAGGGCTCGGTGAAGACCTCGCCGTCGCCGAAGGCCGCCTCCGCCTCGGCCGACGCGGCGCGGATCTCGCCGTCCAGCGCGGCCGCCTCGCGTACGATCCGCATGCCGCGCCCGCCGCCGCCCGCCGCGGCCTTGACCAGCAGCGGCAGGTCCTCCTCGCGTACCTCGCCGGGCCGTACCGGATCCAGCAGGGGCACCCCGGCCTTCCTCATCAGCTCCTTGGCGCGGGTCTTGGACGCCATGGCCTCGATCGCCTCGGGCGGCGGGCCGATCCAGACCAGCCCCGCCTCCCGTACCGCCCGGGCGAAGCCGGCGTTCTCGGAGAGGAATCCGTAGCCGGGGTGGACGGCGTCCGCGCCCGCCGCCAGGGCGGCCGCCACGATCAGGTCGCCGCGCAGATAGGTGTCGGCGGGTGCGTCGCCGGGCAGCGCCACGGCCGCGTCGGCCTCCCGCGCGTGGGGGGCGTCCGCGTCCGCGTCGGAGTGGACGGCGACGGTGGCGACGCCCAGTTCCCGGCAGGTGCGGAAGACACGCCGGGCGATCTCGCCGCGGCCCGCGACCAGGACGGAGCCGATGGTCCGCCCCGCGTCCGCTTCTGTCGACATGTCAACCCCTCACATCCGGAAGACGCCGAAGCCGCCGCGCGCGCCCGCCACCGGAGCGGTGTGCACGGCGGACAGGCACACACCGAGCACGGTGCGCGTGTCGCGCGGGTCGATGACGCCGTCGTCGTAGAGCCGCCCGGACAGGAACACCGGCAGCGACTCGGCCTCGATCTGCTGCTCGACCATGGCGCGCAGCGCCGCGTCGCCCTCCTCGTCGTAGGGCCTCCCCTTGGCCGCCGCGGACTCGCGCATCACGATGGAGAGCACTCCGGCGAGCTGCCGCGGGCCCATGACGGCGGACTTGGCGCTGGGCCAGGCGAACAGGAAACGCGGGTCGTAGGCCCGGCCGCACATGCCGTAGTGGCCGGCGCCGTAGCTCGCCCCCATCAGCACCGACAGGTGCGGCACCCTGGAGTTGGAGACCGCGTTGATCATCATCGCGCCGTGCTTGACGATGCCGCCCCGCTCGTACTCGGTGCCGACCATGTAGCCGGTGGTGTTGTGGAGGAACAGCAGCGGGATGTCGCGCTGGTTGGCGAGCTGGATGAACTGGGCGGCCTTCTGGGACTCCTGGCTGAACAGCACACCGCGGGCATTGGCCAGGATGCCGACGGGGTAACCGTGCAGGGCCGCCCAGCCGGTGGTCAGGCCGGCGCCGTACAGCGGCTTGAACTCGTCGAAGTCGGAGTCGTCGACGATCCGGGCGATCACCTCGCGCGGATCGAAGGGGATCTTGAGGTCGCCGGGAACGACGCCCAGCAGTTCGTCCTCGTCGTGGCGCGGCGGGCGTACGGCCGCCGGATCGGGGGCGGGGTGGGCCTTGGGCCGGTTGAGGCGGGCGACGACGCGGCGGGCCTGGCGCAGCGCGTCGGGCTCGTCCGCCGCGAAGTGGTCGGCGAGGCCGGAGACGCGGGCGTGCATGCCGGCGCCGCCCAGTTCCTCGTCGTCGGCCTCCTCGCCGGTGGCCATCCTCACCAGCGGCGGTCCGCCGAGGAACACCTTGGCACCCCGGTCCACCATGATCACGTGGTCGGACATGCCGGGGACGTAGGCGCCGCCGGCGGTGGAGTTGCCGAAGACGACCGCGATCGTGGGGATGCCGGCCTCGCTGAGCCGGGTGAGGTCGCGGAAGAGGGCTCCGCCGGGGATGAAGATCTCCTTCTGGCCGGGCAGGTCCGCACCGCCGGACTCCACCAGGCTGATGAGCGGCAGCCGGTTGGCCCGGGCGATCTCGTTGGCCCGCAGGGCCTTCCTCAGCGTCCAGGGGTTGCTGGCTCCGCCGCGCACGGTCGGGTCGTTGGCGGTGATCAGGCACTCGACGCCCTCGACCACGCCGATGCCGGTGACCAGCGAGGCGCCGACGGTGTAGTCGCTGCCCCAGGCCGCCAGCGGGGACAGTTCCAGGAAGGGGGTGTCGGGGTCGAGCAGCAGCTCTACGCGTTCGCGGGCCAGGAGTCTGCCGCGCCCGCGGTGGCGGGCGCGGTACTTCTCCCCTCCCCCGGCCAGGGCCTTGGCGTGCTCGGCCTCCAGCGCTTCGAGTTTCGCGAGCATCGCCTCGCGGTTGGCGGCGTACTCCGGCGCCGTGGTGTCCAGCGCCGAGCGCAGCACGGTCACAGCAGCTCCTCGGGTATGTCGATGCGGCGGGAGCGCAGCCACTCCCCCAGCGCCTTGCCCTGCGGGTCGAAGCGGGCCTGGGAGGCCGCGCCCTCGCCGAGGACGCCGTCGATCACGAAGTTCAGGGCGCGCAGGCCGGGCAGCACATGCCGGGTGACGGGCAAATCGGCGGTCTCCGGCAGCAGTTCGCGCAGCCGGTCGGCGGTGAGGGTGTGCGCCAGCCAGCGCCAGGTCCGCCCGTCGCGTGCCCACACGCCGATGTTGGCGCCGCCGCCCTTGTCGCCGCTGCGCGCCCCGGCCACAGCCCCCAGCGGGGCCCGGCGGACGGCGTTCGGGCTCTGCCGCGGCAGCGGCTCGGGCAGCGGCGGCTCGGGCACCGGTTCCAGGGGCCGGGTGGTACGGGGCGGCGGCACCGCGATCCGCCGCCCGTCGGGCAGTACGGCCGTGTGCGGCACCTCGGCCGCGTCCAGGTACGCCGCCTCGAACACCCCGTAGGGCGCCCCCTTGCCCGGCGGGGCGGTGACGTGGAAACCGGGGTAGCTGCCGAGCGCCAGCTCGACGGCGGCGCCGCTGACGGCCCGCCCCACCCGGTCGGCGTCCGCGTCCCGCACCACGAGGTGGAGCAGGGCGCTCGCCTCCTGCTGCACGGGCGCGTCCGCGTGGTCGGTGCGGGCCAGGGTCCAGCGGACCTCCGCCGGGCGGCCGCCGGGCGCGGCGTCCAGCCGGTCCTCCATCTGCTCGCGCACCAGCGCCGCCTTGGCCTCGACGTCCAGGCCGGTGAGGACGAAGACCACCTCGTTGCGGAAGCCGCCCAGGCGGGTCAGGCCCACCTTGAGCGCGGGCGGCGGCGGCTCGCCGCGCACGCCCTCGATCCGCACCCGGTCCCGCCCGTCGGCCCGCAGCTGCACCGTGTCCAGGCGTGCCGTCACATCGGGCCCGGCGTAGCGCGCGCCGGCCGTCTCGTACAGCAGCTGGGCGGTGACGGTGCCGACGGTCACCGCGCCGCCGGTGCCCGGGTGCTTGGTGATCACCGAGCTGCCGTCGCGGTGGATCTCGGCCAGCGGGAAGCCGGGGCGGCGCACGTCGATCCCCTCGGCGGCGAAGAAGGCGTAGTTGCCGCCGGTGGCCTGGGTGCCGCACTCCAGTACGTGCCCGGCGACCACGGCGCCGGCCAGCGCGTCGCGGTCGGCCGGATCGCCGGTGTCCCAGCCGAAGCGGGCGGCGGCCGCCCCGGTGACCAGTGCGGCGTCGGTGACCCGGCCGGTCACCACCACGTCGGCGCCCGCCTCCAGGCAGGCGGTGACGCCGGCCCCGCCGAGGTAGGCATTGGCGGTGAGGACGCCCTCGCCCCAGCCGCCGCGGGCGGTGAGGTCGTCGCCCTCGACGTGCGCCACCCTCACCGTCAGGCCGAGCCGGCCGGCCAGCTCCCTGACGGCTGCGGCCAGTCCGGCCGGGTTGAGCCCGCCGGCGTTGACCACCAGCGGCACCCCGCGCTCGACGGCGAGGCCGAGGGTGTCCTCCAGTTGCCGCGGGAAGGTCTTCGCGTAGCCGAGGCCGGGGTCCCCCATCCGGTCCCGGCCCAGGATCAGCATGGTCAGCTCGGCCAGGTAGTCGCCGGTCAGGATGTCCAGCTCACCGCCGGTGAGCATCTCGCGCACCGCGTCGAAGCGGTCGCCGTAGAAGCCGGAGGCGTTCCCTATCCGCAGCACCCCGCCGGCCGGACCGGGGGTCACCGAGCGGCTCCGTACCCGCGTTCGCCCCGCGCCCGTCCGGCGCCGGGCGGCCCCGCGAAGGCCTGGGCGATGGAGAGCCAGCTCTCGGCTCCGGCGCCGGTGGCGCGCAGGGCGGTGTCGTCGCGGTGGACGCGCCGGGTGACGAGCAGGCAGAAGTCCAGCGCGGGCCCGCTGACGCGCTGCGGGGCGTCGGCGGGTCCGTACGTCCACGGTTCGCCGGGGGCGCCGCCGGCCGCCGGGGGCGGGGTGAGTTCGACGCGGAACGGCTCGGCGGGCGGCTCCAGTCCGTTCACCAGATGGGCGAAGTCCCGGGTCCGCACACCGAGCCGGGCGACGTGGCGCAGCCTGGCGGTCGGTTCGCGCCGCACTCCGAGCGCCCCGGCGATGTCCTCTCCGTGCGCCCAGGTCTCCATCAGCCGGGCCGTGGCCATGCCGACGGGGCTCATCGGCGGCCCGTACCAGGGGATGCGGTGCCTGTCCGGGCGCCCGGCCAGTTCCGAAAGCACACCCGCGAGCGTCCGCCGCCCCGCGCGCCACAGTGCCAGCAGCGCGCCGGGCGGCAGCGCGGCACCGCGGCGGGCTCCGTCGTCGACGTAGGTGTCCACGGCCGCCGGGTCCGAGAACGCCGCCTCGGCCTCCCGCCGGAACGCCTCGGGATCGCGGGCGGCGAGCAGAGAGCGCTCGTCGGTCCAGGCCAGGTGGGCGATCTGGTGGGCGACGGTCCAGCCGGGCGCCGAGGTGGCGGCCGTCCACCGCTCATCGGCCTCCTCGGCCAGGGGGGCGACGAGCGCGTCCAGTTCCTCGCCCTCGCGCCGCAGGTCCTCCAGCACCTCGTCCGCAGCCGTGCCCGGCATACCGCCCTCCCTCGCCTCGGCCGTGCGGGCTTCCCCGTCCGGCGAGCGTGACAGGGACGGAAGAAACAAGCAAGCGTGCATGCATGCTTTTCTGTGGCCGACGCCGGACGGGACGCGCGGTGAGCCGGGGAACAGATGCCCCCGGCGGCGGGGTTGCGCAGGAAGCCGCCCGGTTCTCGCCGGGCCGGCGCGGGGCGGCCGGCGGCCGCCCCGACCGACGGACACGGAAGGGCAAACGATGAAGATCGGCATCATCGGCGCGGGCAACATCGGCGGCAACCTGACCAGGCGGCTGACCGCACTCGGCCACGAGGTGTCGGTGGCGAACTCGCGCGGACCGCACACCCTCACCGAACTGGCCGAGGAGACCGGGGCCACCCCCGTCGCCGCCGCCGAGGCGGCGCGCGGCGCGGAGGTCGTGGTGGTCACCGTCCCGCTGAAGGCCGTGCCCGACCTGCCCTCCGGGCTGCTCGACGTAGCCGCGCCCAAGGCGGCCGTCATCGACACGGGCAACTACTACCCGCGGCAGCGCGACGGCCGGATCGACGCCATCGAGGACGAGGGGCTGACCGAGAGCCGCTGGACCGAGCGGCAGATCGGCCACCCGGTGGTCAAGGCGTTCAACGGCACCTACGCCCAGGACATCGTCGACAGGCCGCGACCCGCGGGCGACCCGGAGCGCATGGCCCTGCCGGTGGCCGGGGACGACGAGGACGCCAAGCGCCGAGTGCGGGACCTCATCGAGGAGATGGGCTTCGACACCGTCGACGCGGGCGGTATCGACGACTCCTGGCGTCAGCAGCCCGGCACGCCCGTGTACGGGCTGCGGGCCGGTGCCGGGGAGGTCGCCGCCGCGCTGGCCGAGGCGTCCCCGGAGCGGCCGGACGACTTCCGCGCCTGACACCGGAGCCGGCGCGGGGAGCGCGGTCCGCCGCGGGCCGGGCTCCCCGCACCGGGAGGCCGTCAGCCCTCCCCGTCCCGCTCCCCGGGCTCGCGGCCGTCCGCCGCTCTCTCCCCTTCCCCCCTCTTCTCCCCCGCCTTCCTTCCCGTCCGCCGCCCCGCCGGCCTGCCCGCCCTGTCCGGCTTCTCGCGCTGCGGCCCGTTCGCGGCCATACCCGCCGCCGTCGGCATGAAGTCGCTGAGCAGTTCGTGGGTCTCGCGCACCAGAGGCCGCAGCAGGCGGAAGCGGGTCAGGGATATCGCGCGGGCGACGATCGGCGCCACACGCTCGGCCAGGCGGCGGCTGTTCGCCGAGCCCTCGGAGCGGTCGTAGACCCAGAACAGGACCAGGCCCATCTGCTGGAGCCAGAGCAACCGGGGCAACTGCTCGGCGAGTTCGGGATCGTAGGCGGTGTCCGCGCCCGCCAGGACCCTGCGGTGGACCTCGATCGCCGCCTCCCGCGGGCCCTCGGACTCCGCGGAGAAGGGGCTGAGCGGACTGTCGGGGTCGGCGGCGTTCTTGAAGAACTGGGCCGCGAACTCGTGGTACGGCTCGGCGATGTCCAGCCAGGCGAGGAGGACCCCGCGGATGCGTGCCGCGAGGTCCCGCTCGCCGTCCAGGACGGCCTCCGCGGCCGCCTGGTGCTGCTCGGCGATCTGGTAGTAGAAGCCCTGGATCAGGTGCTCCTTGCTGCCGAAGTAGTAGTACGCGTTGCCGACGGAGACCCCGGCCTCCTGGGCGATGGCGCGCATCGTCGTACGGTCGTAGCCGCGCTCGCGGAACAGGCGCAGGGCGGTCTCCAGGATGAGGGCCCGCGTCTGCTCGCTCCTGGGCCGCCGGGCGGGCCCGGCGGCCCTCTCCGGCCCGCCCCGCTTCCCAGCTCCGGGGGCCGCGGTGGGCTCGGAGGAGCCGGCCGCGGCGTCCTCGCGTACGGATCTCGGTGCTGCTTCCACACCGGTGAGCCTAATCGGGCGCCGGACAGTCTCCCCCGCAGGCCGGGGGGAGGGAGGAGGCCGGAGGCCGGCCGGTGAAGGTCCAGCCCGTGCCGGGGTCGTAGCTCCAGCCGTCGTCCGTGCGGTAGACCGTCCCGCCCCAGCCGCCCTCCCGGGCGGCGTCCCCGTCCGGCCTCCGTACCGCTCGCCGGTACTTCGCCGCGGCGAGCACCGCCGCACGCGCCAGCGGCGCGCCCGCCGGGGTACTGAGCCTGTGGGCCGCGGGCCGGTACCCGGCCAGGGCCCACAGGCACACGATCCAGGCGGCCGGCCCCCGGTAGACCTGTCCGCCGTCCCCCACGACCGTGATCTCCTCCAGGGTGCGGCCGTGGTCGAGCTCCGGCAGCCTGCGCCGCGCCTCGTCCGAACCGGCGGGCACCAGGTCGAGGGGGACGAGCTTGCGCTGCCGAGCCAGCCAGTCGCGGACGTGCCGGCACAGCGGGCAGCCCGCGTCGTACAGCACCGTCAGCCGGCGCACCGGGACGCCCGCGGCGCCCCGGTGCCCGGCGGCCGTTCCCGGCGCACCCGTCGTCCCCGTCACGCCCGTCACGCCCCGGCGGCCGGAGCGGTCCAGCCCTGCGGCGGCACCGGGGGTGTCTGCTCCCGCTCCATCGCGCCCCGCCGCCGGATCCGGTTCAGCACGTAGACGTTCCCCAGGTGCAGCACGCCGAGGACCATCAGCACCACGCCCAGTTGCCGCGACAGCGCCTCGAACACCCCCCTGGTGTCGTCCACCGGGGCCCCGACCCGCAGATACAGGGCGACGAAGCCGAGGTTGACGAGGTAGAACCCGACCACCAGCAGGTGGTTCACGGCGTCCGCGAGCTTCTCGTTCCCGCGCAGGACGTCCTCCAGAAAGATCTGCCCGTTCCTGCTGAGCGTGCGCGCCACCCAGACCGTCAGACCGATGCTGACGGCCAGGTAGACGACGTACGTGACCACGGTGAGGTCCATGCCCCGCCCCTTCGTGAAGCGCTCTTTGAACGTGTTCAAAAAGCTGTTGCCGCGGACTGTAGACCTCTTTTTGAACACGTTCAAGTCCGTTGCCCGGCAAGGAGGATGGGGCCGGAGGCCCTCGTCGGCGGGTGGCGCGCGGCGCACCGTCCCGAGTGCCTGACACGCCGGGCCTGACACGCCGGGGGCGGCGGATGCGCCATCGTGGGCGGCGGCGCCTTCCGCACCGGTGCGGCGCGGAGGGCGGCCCGTGCCGCACCTGTCGAAGGAGAAGAGGCCGTGAAGAGGATCGTCGCCCGGATCTGGCACCGCATCGGCGGCCCGCTGCAGTGGCGCCTGCTGTGGCTGGCCAACCCGAAGTTCATGGTGGGCGTCACCGGCGTCGTACGCGACGCGGACGGCAACGTGCTCCTGCTGCGGCACCGCATGTGGCGCGAGGACCGCCCCTGGGGCCTGCCCACGGGCTACGCCAAGAAGGGCGAGACCTTCCAGGAGACCGTCGTCCGCGAGGTGCGCGAGGAGACCGGACTCGAGGTGCGCGTCGGCGAACTCGTCCGTCTCACCAGCGGGTACCGGCTGCGGGCGGAGGTCGCCTACGAGGCCCGGCTCACCGGCGGCGCCCTCCGGGCCGATCCCCTCGAGATCCTGGAGGCAAGGTGGTTCGCGCCCGGCGACCTGCCCGAGGGGCTGCAGGAGTCCCACCGGTCACTGATCGGAAGCGGGTCCGGCTGATCCGGCCGGACCACCCCGCTCCGGGTCCCGGCCCCGGGGCGCGGGCGGGTCCGGGGCCGGGATGCGGGACGGGCCGCGCCGGTCCACGATGGAAGGCGTGACCGACGAGAAGCCGTCGCGGCCCCCGATCATCGTCTGGGGCGTGACACACGGGGACCGGCCGTTCCGCACTGTCCAGCTCGGTGACGGGACGGTCGGCCTCGCCCACGACATCACCGACGTGGTCCGGCTGGCGTACGACGCGGGGCTGAGCCCGGTGGACCTGGACGACCCGGCCACCGTGCGGTGGGTGGGCGGGGACAAGTACACCTGGACCTGAGCCGCCGCCCCGCTCCGGCGGCCCGGTGCCGCCTCACACGCCGTGGGCTCACACGTCGTGTCCCCGGGCGGCGAGCCAGCGGTGGACCGCGGCCTTGTCGGCCACGCTGACGTGCGCGGGCCCCTGCCTGGAGGGCCCCTCGTCCTCGTTGAACCCGGTGTCGGTGACCCGGGCCGTCACCCAGTCGGCCAGCTCCCTCGCGGCGTCGGAGGACAGCCGGCCCTGTTCCCACTCCCGCCGGGCCCGCCCTGCCGCCTCCGCGTCATGGCGGGCGGCCTCCTCCAGCCAGACCGGTGCCAGGCGCCGGACGGCCTGTTCGTCCGCCGGGTCGCCGGTGGGGGGTGTGCTCGGTGAATCGTTCATGTTCCAACGTGTGACCGGCCGGGCCGGATACCATGCCCGATTCGCCCGTCCATGCCCCGGCAGGGTCAGCGGGGAAGGGTGCCGACGCCGCCCGAGGTCGTCTCCGGCGCCCTCCACCGCACGGTCCGCGCCACCGGCCGCCTCCGGCCGGCGAAGCGGTCCAGCAGCCACACGGCACCGTTCAGCCCCCAGGTGAGCAGGGCGAGGGCTGCGATGGGCGCGACCACCAGGCCGAGGATGAGAACGACGGTTTCCGTCACGGTGCCTCCTGAAACAACCGAACCGGGCTGTCATCGACCGGTGCCCCGTACGGAGAAGAACACTCCTGCCGGCTCGCGTTCGGCTCGGCCGTGCCTCGCGCCGCGAGGCACGGCCGGGGGCGTCATCCGGGCTGGTCGCTGTCCTTCAGGGAGCCCCAGCCGTGCCAGCGGTCGATCTCGATCCAGGCGCTGACGCGGCGGCGGTCCCGCCGCGGATACGGCTCGCCCAGGTAGTGGCGGGCCAGCCGGTCGATGTCGGCGAGTTCCGGGTCCTCGCGGATCTCGGCCACCCGGCCGATGAGGCTGACGTGCGTGTACCAGTTGCCCTCGTCGAGCACGGTGAGGGTGACCCGGGGATCGTCGCGCACGTGCCGCAGCCGTTTGCGGGCCTCGTCCATGTTGACCAGCACCCGGCCGTCCTCCCACAGGTACCAGGTGGCGGTGGACACCGGCTGGCCGTCCGGCCGCAGGGTCGTGATGACGGCCGGGTTGGCCTTCTTCAGCATGGTCACGGCCGCTTCGGGGAGCGGTGGCTTCGACATGGGTGGCACTCCTCGGCACATCGCCGTACGTCGCTGTGTGTCGTTGTACGCCGTCCGACCGGCATGGTCCCGCCCAGCATCACACACCGCCGGCGC
Source organism: Streptomyces sp. SS8 (assembly GCF_054072955.1). Taxonomy (NCBI): domain Bacteria; kingdom Bacillati; phylum Actinomycetota; class Actinomycetes; order Kitasatosporales; family Streptomycetaceae; genus Streptomyces; species Streptomyces sp. SS8. Next base: position 112,754 of record NZ_JBSVCZ010000018.1, on the reverse strand, counting down.
CGAACGCGGGAGCACGCACTCCCCGCGGGCGGCGGCGTCGCGCCACCGCCCGCGGGGCGTTTCAGACCCGGGCGGCGCGGGTGCGGAAGCGGCGCAGCACGGCGCTGAGGACCCCGGCGTTGACCACGGCGGCCAGGGAGACCAGGCCGAGCAGGAGCGCCGCTCCCACCGGACCGTCCGGCAGCGGCACGGCGAGGGCGAGCAGGCTGGTCGGGGCGGTGGCCGCCACGGGCCACACCCCCGCCAGCGAGGCGTCCTCGTGCGGGACGAACGCCGCGTCCAGCGCGACCCACAGCACCAGCGCGGCGCACACCGCCAGATAGATCCGGGCGGGCCGGTTGTCCGCGATGCCCGAGATCCGCGCGGGGATCCGCCCCCGTCCGTTCCCGCCCCCGTCGCCCCGCGTACCGTCGTGCACGGCCATCTCGCTCACCTGTCTCTTCCGTCTCGCTCATCGTCCGCCGCCCGTCGTGCCGCGCGTTCCACGGGGGTTCGCGGCGCTCACCGTCCGGTCGGACGGCGTGTGCCGTCCGACCGGACGGTGGCGCGGGGCCGGTGGGCCGTGTCGGCCCGTGGATCCAGGATCTCGCCGGGTGGGCAGCGGATTCCTCGGCCGCCGGCAGGAACTCCCTCTCCACCCCTGGGTAGAGGGGGCTCGTACCGGCGGAGGGCGGGCCGGCCGTCTATCCCGTGGAGGTGGTGCGCGGTCTGATCAGCCCGGTGTCGTACGCCAGGATGGTCGCCTGGACCCGGTCGCGCAGTCCCAACTTGCCGAACAGCGCGTTCACATGGGTCTTAACCGTTCCCGTGGAGACTCCCAGGCGCTCGCCGATCTCGGCGTTGGTCAGCCCCGAGGCGACCAGGAGCAGCACCTCCCGTTCGCGGGGCGTGAGCCGCTCCAGCGCCCTGCCCGACTCGGGACGGACCGGCGCGCCCTGCGCGAAGGCGGCGATGAGGCGGCCGGTCACCGCCGGTGCCAGGATGCCGTCGCCGGAGGCGACGACGCGGACGGCGGCCAGGAGGTCGTCGGCCCGGGCGTCCTTGAGCAGGAATCCGGAGGCCCCGGCGCACAGGGCCTCGAAGACGTAGGAGTCCAGGTCGAAGGTGGTGAGCACCAAAACACGGGCCCCGCTCGGGCCGCCGGTGATCAGCCGGGTGGCCGTCAGCCCGTCCATGCCGGGCATCCGGATGTCCATCAGCACCACGTCGGGGCCGAGTTCCGCGGCCAGTTCCACGGCCGTGGCGCCGTCGCCCGCCTCACCGACGACCGACAGGTCCGGTTCGGCGTCGACGATCGCGGCGAAGCCCGCGCGGACGACGGCCTGGTCGTCGACGACCAGCACACGAACAGCGATGGGTCCACCCCCTGCCCCGGGCCGGCGGAGGCCCCGGCCGACCGGGCGTCATCGTCCCATGCGCACCGGCCCGTTCGCCCGGCCCGCCCGGTGGCGGGATAGCCTGGGCGGCGCCCGCCGGGCCGACGGCGGAACGCCGGGGGCGGGTGCGGGGAGCGGGGGCGGATGGACGGCGTACGAAACCGGCGGCGTGTGCGGCGTGTCGCCTCGGCCGTGGCCGGGACATGGGCCGCCCGCGCCTATCTCGCGCTGTGCGGCGCCCTGCTGGTGTGGGTGCCGGCGGACGCCTTTCTCGTGAGCCACGAGGACGCCTCCATGGCGGGGGTCCTCCCCCTGCTGGCCACCGCGCCGCTGAGCGTGCTGCTCCTCCTGGTGCCGTGGGAGGGGATCCTCGCCTACGTGTCGGTCGTCGTCGTGAGCGCCCTGGCGAACGCCGCCCTGGTCAACTGGTGCGTCCGTGCGCTGGGGCGGGGCGGGCGGAGCGCCGGCGGCGCCCGTTGAGCCGGCGCACCGCCCCGGGGCCGGCGCCTCGGTGGGCGGGGGAACCGGCTCAGTAGGTGACCGTGATACGGCGCGCGGGGCCGTCCACCCGGATCCGTCCTCCGACGGGGATGACGAGCTGAGGGTCGGTGTGGCCGAGGTCGACGTCGAACACCGCCATGGTGTCGGGGGCGTACTGCCCGAGGGCCCGCAGTACGGCCTCCCGCTGGTCCCGGCGGAGCCGTGCCTTCTCCGGGGCGGTGAACCGGTTCTCGAACGACCAGCTCCTCGCCCTGCCCATCAGCAGCGCCGGGAACTGCCGGAGCAGTCCGCGTTCGCCCATGTTGCGCAGGATCCGGTAGACCTGTTCGGCTCGCGGCATCTCCTCGGAGGTCTCCAGGAAGAGCACCCCGCCGGCGTAGGAATCGGCCGGAAGGATCTCGCGGTCGGCCATCAGCAGCCAGGAGACGATCTCCAGTTCGCCGCCCCAGCCGATCCCCTCGACCACCCGGTCGCCGTTGTGCCAGGACCAGCCGTCGGCGGGTTCCATCTGCGGTTCGGAGTCGAAGGTGCGCGGGTCGTCCCAGGGGCGGCTGATGTCCCCGTAGGCGTCCGCCGCGGTGAGTTCGTACTCGCCGGAGGTGAACAGCGCCGCCCTGAGCGAGTCGGCGGTCAGCGGGTGCATCGCGCCGGGGCGCCCGAGTTCGACCATCACCGTGCTGCCGTGGTACCCGACGATGCCCAGGTTCCGCAGGAGGAGCAGCAGGTTGGTGTTGTCGCTGTAGCCGAAGAAGGGCTTGGGGTTGGCGCGGAGGAGGTCGCGGTCGAGGTGGGGCAGGACGGTGATCTGGTCGTCACCGCCGATGCTGGCGAACACGGCCTTGACGCGGGGGTCCGCGAAGGCCGCGTGGATGTCCGCGGCCCGCTCCTCGGGCGTCGATCCCATCTTCCTGGAGGCCGGGTACTCCACCGTCTTCAACCCGAATTCCTCCCGCAGTCTGCGCAGGCCCAGCTCGTACGGCATGGGGAAGAGGCCGGGCAGGCCGGACGAGGGGGACAGCACCGCGACCATGTCACCGGGCCGGGGCTTCGCCGGGCATACGGGATCCGTCATCCGCCGATCATAGAAGTCGGCAAACCCGTCGCCGCAGCGAATATCGCGGGGCCCGTCCCGGACGGACTCGCCCCTTCCCCTCCTCAGCCCCGCGGTCCGCGGCCGAGGGGCTGAGGCGCTCCCCCGGGGTCCGCCGCGGCCTGCGGCGGCGCGGGAACGCCCTCCCCGGACCCGGCCTCCCCGTAAGCGGCCTTCGCCGCAGGTGCGCCGGCGGGCCGGCCGCCGGGCTCGTGGAGGGTGGCGAGCAGCTCGCGCATGGCGGCCAGCGCCGCCCGGGCCTGGGCCGCCACGTCCTCCAGCCGTCCCTCCTCGGCGCTGCGCACCACCCGGCCCGCCCGTTCCAGAACGGTCCCGCGCAGCCCTTCGGCCACGTGCCGCCGCTGGGCGCGTACCGCCTCCGCCGCCTGCCGTACCGCCTCCTGGAGCGCCTCCCGCTCACGTGCGGCGGCACGGGCGCCGCGGGCACGCGCGGCGGCGCCCGCCCGCCATACGGCGGTGAGGACCAGCACCAGGGCGGCGGTGAGCGGCACGGTGACCGGCAGGTGCGCCGCCGGCCCGGCGAACCGTTCCGGCAGCAGCCCCGCGGCGGCGGCGCTGGTGCCCACCGCCGCGCCCAGGACCAGGCCCGTCGCGGGGGCGGCCCACCGGGCGCCGCGACCGTACCGGCCGTGGGCCGCCGCGGAGTACAGCGCGGCGGCCTCCACCCCCGCGCCCACCCACAGCAGCGGTACCGCCTTCGGGGGCAGCGCCCCGGACAGGGCCGCCGCCGGCCACAGCGGCACGGTGGCCAGGGCTGCCGCCAGCGCCGCCAGGGGCGCGCGCCGCCGCCACAGCAGCGGCAGTGCGTGGGCCGCCGTCAGCAGCAGGTACAGCGCGTCGGCCGCCGGCCCGTGGGGTGTGGAGCCGACCGTCCGGGTGGCCAGCGCGGGGACCAGCGGGTTGAGGACGGCGAACAGGGCGAGGAGCACCTGGGCCACCCTCCGTCGGCCCATGCGGAGCGTACGCACGGGCCGGCGGGATCCGCGCCCGCCCGCCGGGGGCGCCGCGGGGGCGGGACCGTCGGCGGACAGTTCGGCCCGTACCCGCCAGCCGCCGCCGGGGCGGGGGCCCGCGGTCAGGTTCCCCCCGGCCGCCGCCGCGCGTTCCCGCATCCCGTCCAGGCCACGTCCCGACCCCAGACCGCGTACGGCGCCGGATGCGTGCGGCGTCCCGCCGGACGGCGGGGCGCCGTTGTCGACGGTCACCTCCAGCAGGCCGCCGTGGTGCCCGACGACGACCCGTACCGCCGCGCCGGGCGCGTGACGCAGCGTGTTCGTCAGGGCCTCGCGCACGACGGCGAAGACGGTTTCGCCCAGCCTCCCCGGCAGGTCCACCCGGAGGTCGGTCTCCACCGGGCCGCCCAGCCCGCCCACTCCGGCGGCGAGTTCGGCGATGCGGCCGTTCCAGGTATGCGGCTCCCCCTCAGCCTCGGTGCGCATCACCGCCACCAGTTCGCGCAGTGTGGCCAGGGTCTCGCGGCCGTCGCGCGCCGCGGCCTCCAGCGCCTCGGCGGTCAGTTCGGGCCTGGAGCCGCCGAGTCTGCGCGCGGCCTCGGCCGTGACCACGACCGAGGTCAGGTGGTGGGCTCCGACGTCGTGGAGTTCGCGGGCCAGCCGGTGGCGTTCCTCGTCGGCGGCCCTGTCCCGCTCCGCCTCGGCCCTTGCCAGCCGTACGGCGGCGGCGTGCCGGGCGGCCAGTCGGCGGCGTCTGCCCAGGCCGGTTCCGGTGCCGATCACATGCGGCACGGCGGCGAGGACGAGGCCCGCGGCGGCGCCCCGGCTCCCGCCGTACAGCACGGCGCCCCACAGCAGCTGCCAGCACAGGTGGGCCGCGCCGGCGATCACGATGGCGGCGGCCTCGCACCGCACCGCCACCGCGTGCAGGGCGAGGGCCACACCGGCGCTGCCGAACAACTCCAGCGCGCCGGGGAACGAGGCGGCCGGCCCGAGGACCGCCACGGCGGTGACGCCTGCCAGCGCGCCCACCGGCGCCCGCCGGCGCAGGCCGAGGACGGCGGCGGCCAGGCACACCGCCAGCAGGCCGGCGCCCGCCTCCACCGGTCCCGGGGCGCCGCCGCCGGGGCGCAGCGCGTCCAGGGGCCACCACACGATCTGCGCGGCGGCGAGGGCGGCGGGGACGGCGAGGGCCCCGAGGGCCGGCCAGGGCCGTGGTGCCTCCATGTCCGGGAAACATAGCGGTGCGCCCCGCGCCGTCCGCCGGCGCGTCCGGTCCGCGGACTGCCGGACGGGCCCGCACCGCTTCCCGGGGCTCCCCGGCCGTCCCGCGCACGCCGACATGAACAGACACCCTTTTTGCCCTATTATTCCGTTCTAGTGACTTATCTCTCGCCTCCTCCGGTATCCGAGAGGGAGGGCCCCGCCGACCGGCCGCCCTCTCCCCGGGTACGTGCGGAGATCCTCGCCTCCTGGCAGCGCTCGCGTCTGCTCGGCGTCGACCAGGAAAACCCCGCGCTGCCCGTCGAGAGCGACCTGGACCCCGACTCCCGGCTACTCAGGGCGGCCATGCCGGTACTGCGGCGGCTGTACGAGCGGTTCTCCGGGATGCCCGTCACCGTGGTGCTGACCGACTCGCGGGCCAACATCGTCGACCGGCTCGGGGAGACCGGGGGGCTGGAGCTGATGGATGCCGCCTCCCTCGTCCCGGGCGCCAACGTCGACGAGCGGTTCATGGGCACCAGCAGCGTCAGCATGGTGCTGAGCACCCGTGCCCCGTTCGTGGTCGTCGGACACGAGCACTTCCTGCACAGCCTCAAGACGCTGACCTGCATGGCCGCCCCGGTGCGCGACCCGTTGGGCGGCACCTTGCAGGGCGCGGTGAACCTCTCCGTCCCCATGGAGCTGGCCAGGCCCGGGATGGCCCTGACGCTCCAGAAGGCCACCGACCGCATCGGCGAGCGGCTGCTGGAGATGGGATCGGCCCGGGAACGCGGCCTGATGGAGTCCTTCCTGCGGGCCAGGCGGCGCGGCGAGCACTCCGAGATCGACCTCGCCACGGGTATGCCCGCCCAGCGCGGCGAGGCGGCGCCCCGGCTGGACCCGAGGGAGGAACTGGCGCTGCTGGAGGCCGCCACCGAGCTGATCTCCTCCGGCGGCGAGACGTTCGCCGAGGTGCCACTGACGGGCGGGCGGGTGGCGACGCTGCGGCGCAAACTCCTGCACCACGGCGACGCGGAGGGCGCCGCCGTCGAGATCAGCTTCCGAAAGGCCCGTCCCGCCGTCCCCGTACCGGGAGCATCCGCGGCCGTGGCGAGCGGCCCGGACGGCCGGCGGGTGCCGCTGCTGCGTCCGCCGTCCCCCGCCGGAGGGCCCTCGGGCGCCCGGGAGGAGCCGGGCACGCCGGACGGCACCCGGGAGGAGCCCGAAGGGCCGCGGGAGGCGGAACCGGAGCGACGACCCGGTGGGACGGAGGGCGGCGGCCCCGACGCGTGGCTGCTGATGGTGGGCGAGCCGGGGGTCGGCCGCCTGGCGGTCGAGGCCCGTCGGCGGCTGTCGCTGCTGAACGAGGCGGGCACCCGGATCGGCACCACACTGGACATCCGGCACACGGCGCGGGAGCTGGCGAAGATCGCCGTTCCGGGGTTCGCCGACGTCGTCGTGGTGGACCTGACCGAGGACGTCCTGGCCGGCGAGGAGCCCCGGCCGGGAACCCCCGGTGCCGCGACGGCGCTGCGCCGGGTGGCCGTACGGGGCGGTGAGGGCGCGGAGGGCGAGCGAACCGAAGGCGCGGACGCCCAGGTCGGCTACGCACCCGGCACGCCGCAGGCCCGGTGCCTGGAAGCCGGGCGGCCGGTGGCGGACTCGGTGCGGACCGAGATCCTCACGGCGCCCTCCCTGGGCGGCGCCCACCCCGGCGAGCTGCTGCGCGAACTGCTCGGCGAGGGCGAGCACTCGTATCTGGCCGCGCCGCTGCGTGCCGGGAGCGCCGTCCTGGGTCTGGCCGGTTTCTACCGGCGCGGCAGGGCGCGCCCCTACGAGGAGGACGACCTGGCCCTGGCGGGCGAGCTTGCGGCCCGCACCGCGATCAGCGTGGACAACGCCCGCCGCTTCAGCCGGGAGCGCGACGCCGCCCTGACCCTGCAGCGCAGCCTGCTGCCGCGTGACACGCCCCGGCTGGCCGCCGTCGACCTCGCCCACCGCTATCTGCCCGCCGACTCCAGGAGCGGGGTGGGCGGCGACTGGTTCGACGCGATCCCGCTGTCCGGGATGCGTTCGGCGCCGGTCGTCGGGGACGTGGCGGGCCACGGACTGGAGGCGGCGGCCACCATGGGCCGCCTGCGCACGGCGGTGCGCACCCTGGCCGATCTGGACATGCCGCCGGAGGAGGTGCTGGCCCACCTGGACGACCTGGTCGGCCGCGCTCTCGACGACCCGGCCACGGCCGCGACCTGCCTGTACGCCGTGTACGACCCGGTGACCTGCCGCTGCACGGCCGCCCGGGCCGGGCATCCGCCGCCCGTCGCCGTGTTTCCCGGCGGCAGGGCGCGGACGCTGGACCTGCCGGCCGGCCCGCCGCTCGGGCTCGGCGGGCTCCAGCCCTACGAGTCGGCCACCGTGGAGCTGCCCGCGGGCAGCCTGCTGGCGCTGTACACCGACGGCCTGCTCAAGGAGGACCGCGGCTACGGCGACGCCGAGGCGCGCATGGGACTGCTCGCCTCCGCGCTGCGCGGCCCGGAGCCGCCGCGGGGTTCCCCGCCGGACTCGCCGCCGGGGCCGTCGCTGGAGCGGATCTGCGACCGGGTCACCGGCACTCTGCTGCCCGACGGCCCCCGGGACGACGTGGCCCTGCTGCTGGCCCGTGTGCACGCGCTGCCCGCCGACCGGGTGGCGTCCTGGGAGCTGCCCTCCGACCCGTCGGTGGTGTCCGACGCCAGGGCGCTGGCCCGGCGGCAGCTGGACGAGTGGAGTCTGCCGGAACTGGAGTACGGCACCGGCCTGGTGGTGAGCGAGCTGGTCACCAACGCCGTGCGGTACGGCGGCGGGGGGCCTGTGCGGCTGCGGCTGCTGCGCGGCGCGTCCCTGCTCTGCGAGGTCTCCGACCGCAGCAACTCCTCTCCCCGCATCCGGCGTGCCGGGGTGACCGAGGAGGGTGGGCGCGGCCTGTTCCTGGTGGCGCAGTTCACCAGGAACTGGGGGGTGCGCTACATGCAGCGGGGGAAGACGGTATGGGCCGAGCAGGTGCCGCCCTCCGGGGACTTCGGCCCCGGGCGGCCCGGCCGCCGGGGGGAGCCCGCCCCGGAGGAGACGGACGAGCAGGCGCTGCTGGCCATGTTCGACGACCTGGGCTGAGAAGGCCCGGCGCCCGCCGGAGCGGCGGCTCACCGGGTCGGCGGGGCCGTGAAGCAGCGGGCCGGTACGGGTCAGTGCGGCCAGATCGGCGGTTCGGTGGTGAAGTGGCCGCCCAGGCAGGCGTGTTCCGGCCTGTCCGGGTCGAGTTCGCCCTGTTCGGCGATGAGCCCGGCCGCATAGGGCTCGGAGTCGTCCTGCGGCTCGTACCCCAGCGCCCGCGCCGAGGAGAGGTCCCACCACAGCCGGGTGTTGGCGGAGGAGCCGTGGACGACGGTGTGCCCGACGCCCTCGGCGGTCAGGGCGGCGTGCAGCAGCCGGGCCCCGTCGGCGGGGCTCATCCAGACCGAGAGCATCCGCACCGTCGTGGGCTCGGGGAAGCAGGAGCCGATGCGGACGGAGACGGTCTCGATGCCGTGCCGGTCCCAGTAGAGCTGGGCCAGGTCCTCGCCGAAGCACTTCGACAGCCCGTAGAAGGTGTCGGGGCGGTGCGGGGTCTCCACCCCGATCAGCGGATCCCCCTCACGCGGGCGGGGGGTGTAGCCGACGGCGTGGTTGGAGGAGGCGAAGACGACGCGTCCGACGCCCTCCTCACGGACCGCCTCGTAGAGGTTGTAGGTGCCCTCGATGTTCGCCCGCACGATCTTCTCGAAGGGGGCCTCCAGGGAGATCCCGGCGAGATGGACGACGGCGTCCACGCCCCGCACGGCCTCGCGCAGCGCCGCCCGGTCCGCGAGGTCGGCGGTGATGGTCTCCTCGGCCCGCTCCTCCGCTCCGGGGAGCGGCTCGACGGGGGCGACGTCCAGGAGGCGGAGGGTGTAGCCGTAGGAGGGGAGCAGTCCCCGCATCAGGGTGCCGAGGCCACCCGCGGCACCGGTGAGCAGGACGGTTCTGGGGGCGGGCATGGGCTGTCTCCTCGGTGCGGTGGGGAGGCCGGCGCGCACACGCCGAGCGGGTTCGGCGAAGGGGTGGCTCACCGAACGTCATTCACAACTGTGGAGACGGTAGGAGCTCTCCCAAGCATCGTCAAGTGTAGGGGAAAGCGCTTTCCCCGCTTTTCGTCAGGCGGTATTCCCGCGGCAGCGGGCAGCCTTGACCGCCGCGAACCGCTGCCCTACCGTAGCGATGTTCATGAATATGGACAGCAGTCTTGAATGTGTACGCCATCTGCCGCCTCGCGACACCCAGGGAGTGCCGTGACCACACCTGCTCTCAGCGCCCGGCTCGACGGCCTGCTCTTCTTCCCCGTCACCGCGTACGGCCCGGACGGCGCCCTCGACACCGACGCGTTCCGCACGCATGTGCGCGGTGGCATCGACGCCGGCGCCGCCGCCGTCTTCGCCTGCTGCGGCACCGGCGAGTTCCATGCCCTCACCCCCGAGGAGTTCGGCGCGTGCGTCCGCGCGGCGGTGGCGGAGGCGGCGGGGCGGGTGCCGGTGGTCGCGGGCACCGGTTACGGCACCGCCCTCGCCGTGCGGTACGCCCGCGCCGCCGAGGAGGCGGGCGCCGACGGGCTCCTCGCCATGCCCCCCTATCTGGTCGCACCCGGCCAGGAGGGGCTGCGGGCCCACTACACCGCCCTCGCCGACTCCACCGGGCTGGACGTCATCGTCTACCAGCGGGACAACGCCGTCCTCGCGCCGGCCACCGTGGCCGAGCTCGCCCGCCACCCGCGGATCGCGGGCCTGAAGGACGGGGTCGGCGACCTCGACCTGATGCAACGGATCGTCAGCGCGGTGCGGACCGCGGAGCCCGGCCGCGAGTTCCTGTACTTCAACGGGCTGCCCACCGCCGAACTCACCTGCCTCGCCTACCGGGGCATCGGGGTCGGTCTCTACTCCTCCGCCGCCTTCTGCTTCGCGCCGGAGGTCGCCGTCGCCTTCCACCGCGCCCTCGGCAAGGGCGACGACGCCACCGTGCGCCGGCTGATCGACGGCTTCTACCGCCCCCTGGCGGAGCTGCGCGACAAGGGGCGCGGTTACGCGGTCTCGCTGGTCAAGGCCGGGGTGCGCCTGCGTGGCCTGGACGTGGGCGGGGTGCGGCCGCCGCTGAGCGAGCCGGACGACGCGCACGTCGGGGAGCTGTCCGCCCTCATGGAGCACGGGCGCACCCTGCTGGCGTGAGCCGGGCCCGGAGAACCTGTCCGCGCGGAGGCCCTGCCCGCGCGGACAGCCCCGGCAGCGGTTCGGGGGCGCATCAAAATCCACATTCGTGAACGCCACTCCGGACATTCACCCGCCCCACCTCTCTCGCCTTTCCGTCTGTTCGCATGTATTGACGCCCCATGAGGGCGCTTCTACTGTGACGGCACGCATTCATAGAGTTGACAGTTGTTCATATCTATGAACCAAAGGAGCCGTCATGGCCGCACTGGACTGGACCGTGCTGGGCGCGTACTTCCTCGTGATGGTGGGCATCGGCCTCTGGTCGAAGAAGCGCATCCACACCATCGCCGACTTCTTCACGGCCCGCGGCCGCATCCCGTGGTGGCTCTCCGGGATATCGCACCACATGTCCGGCTACAGCGCGATCATGTTCGTGACCTTCGCCGCGGTCGCGTACGACCACGGCGTCACCGTCTACTTCTGGTGGCCCCTCACCATCGGGCTCGGCATCGGCGTCGGCGCCTTCCTCTTCGCCGCGCGCTGGAACCGGCTGCGTGCCAGACACGGCGTCAACTCGCCACTCGCCTACCTGGCCGTCCGCTACGACCTGCCCACCCAGCAGGTCCTCGCCTACAGCGGCACCGCGCTCAAGGTGGTGGACATCGCCGCGAAGTGGGTCGCCATCGCCCTGCTGCTCCAGGGGTTCGCGGACATCCCGCTGGTGTGGGGCATCGCCCTGACCGGCGCCTGCACCATGCTCTACATGGCCTTCGGCGGTCTGTGGGCCGACGTCCTCACCGACTTCGGCCAGTTCGTCATCCAGGCCGTCGCCGGGTTCGCGATGCTCTTCGCCCTCTTCGCCCACCTCGACGGGGTGGCCACGCTCTGGACGATGTGGGACGACCTCCCGGCCGACCGCGGCGACCCGGTCAGCGGCCCCGTCACCACCGGGTTGATCATGGCGTTCCTGCTGGTGAAGACCTTCGAGTACAACGGCGGGATGTGGAACCTGGCGCAGCGCTACATGGCCGCGCCCTCGGGTTCCCGGGCCAGGAGGTCGGCGCTGCTCTCCAGCTTCCTGTGGATCGTGTGGCCGTTCATCCTCTTCGTTCCGATGATCGCCGCCCCTCTCGTCGTCCCCGGGCTGGACGACGGCGAGAGGTCGTACATCATGCTCGCCCAGGAACTGCTGCCCGCCGGCCTCATCGGGCTGCTCCTGGCCGGCTTCTTCTCCCACACCATGGCCATGGTGGCCTCCGACTCCAACGTCATCACCGCCGTCATCACCCGCGACCTCGCCCCGGTGATCGTCCCTCGCGTGCGGCGTCTGACGGAGGCCGGGCAGTTGATGTTCGCGCGGGTCACCACCGTCGCCTTCGTCACGTTCAGCATGACCCTCGCCCTCCTCGCCGACCCGGACGGCTTCATCATGACGGTCGTGGTGAGCATCGTCGCGGCCACCATGGGGCCGATCTCCATTCCGCTGATGCTGGGCCTGCTGCCCTGGTTCCGGCGCCACGGACCGCGCGCGGCGCTCACCTCCTGGGCGGGCGGCCTGGCGGTCTGGGCGTATCTGTACTGGGGAGTGGACGACGCGAGCCAGACCGTGAGCGTCGGCCTGCCGGTCCTCACCTCGCTGACGCTGTACATCGTCGTCGGGCTGGTGCGGCCCGAGGGCAGCACGGCGCGCGACGTGCTGCTCGACTCCCTCGACAGCGACCCGTCGGAGGCGGAGAGGGCCGAGGTGGAGCGCAGGTTCGCCGAGCACCCGCCCTCCTTCGACGGCGACGCCGTGTCGGGCACGGTCACCCGCTGAGCGGAAAACGCCCCGGGCGTACACCGCGTCCGGGCGCCGTCACGTCCGGGGACAGCCGCCCGCGCGGCGCGGTTCCCGGTGTTCCGGAGACGGGACTCCCGCCGGACGCCGCGCGGAGATATCGTAAATACCAGGCAAACCGGACGGGGGAAACAATCCAACCCATGGACGGTAGGTGTCTGCGATGCTCCAGGGACTCGCGGCGGCGGGGATCGTGCTGCTCTGCGTCTGCGCCGTCTACGTCGCACTGGCGGCCCGGGTGGTCAAACAGTACGAGCGCGGAGTGGTCTTCCGGCTCGGACGGGTCATGAAGGACGTACGGCCACCGGGCTTCACCATGATCATTCCGTTCGTCGACCGGATGCGCAAGGTCAACCTGCAGATCGTGACCCTCCCGGTGCCCGCACAGGAGGGAATCAGCAGGGACAACGTGACCGTCCGGGTCGACGCCGTCGTCTACTTCAAGGTCGTCGACCCCGTCGACGCGGTCGTCCGGGTGGAGGACTACCGCTTCGCGGTCTCCCAGATGGCCCAGACCTCGCTGCGCTCCATCATCGGCAAGAGCGATCTGGACGATCTGCTGTCCAACCGGGAGAAGCTGAACCAGGGCCTGGAGCTGATGATCGACAGTCCGGCCGTGGGCTGGGGCGTCCACGTCGACCGGGTCGAGATCAAGGACGTCTCCCTGCCGGAGACGATGAAGCGGTCGATGGCCCGCCAGGCGGAGGCCGCCCGCGACCGGCGGGCCCGCGTCATCAACGCCGACGCGGAGTTCCAGGCCTCGAAGAAGCTGGCGGAGGCCGCGCAGCAGATGGCCGACACGCCGTCCGCGCTGCAGTTGCGGCTTCTGCAGACGGTGGTGGCGGTCGCGGCCGAGAAGAACTCCACCCTGGTCCTGCCCTTCCCCGTCGAACTGCTGCGGTTCCTGGAGAGGGCCCAGCAGGCTCCCCAGCCGGGCGCGGCGCCCTCCGCACAGGCCCCGTCCACACAGATCCCGTACGCGGCGGCCTCCTCCGCGCGGACGCCGGCGGACTCCGGGAACGACGGGCAGCGGGCCAGGGAAGTGTGACGCGTGCGCGGCTCGGGCACATCCCGGGCCGCCGGGCGTCGCGTACCTGCGCGGCCGCAATCACCGCGGCCGCTCTCCCCCTCGGACGGACCCGGAAGGAGGGCCCACCCGAAACTGTCGGCCAAAGACGACCACACCGCTCTGCGACCGGGGCAGATGTTCGGACAGAACGGCCTCGTTCACCGAACCGCAGGTCACGGCCTCCCCCGTCGGATGACACCGCCTCATCTGTTCGCATGCCGGACACGTTCTCGCAGGAGACCGGAAGACCCTCGGCCGCCCCCGCGCCACTTTGGGCAACCGAACCATCGCCGAAGGTGACCGGAAGTGATTCATCCGATGTGCGTTCGCCCTTCGCTCCAGCAAGACTCCTGTTCGGAATCCGATGAACCGAACCGAGGAGTGTTCGAAATGCGGTACGCCATCAAGGCCCTGGGAGTGAGCACCGCCCTGGCCGTCACCTGCCTTGCGGGCTCGGCCGCCACCGCGGCCGCCTCGCCCGCGCAGCCCGAAGGGCTGTACACGCCCTCGGCCCTGGTGCTCACCGTCGGCAAGGGAGAGGACCCGGCGACGGCCACCGTGCTGCGGGCCGCCACGCTGAACTGCTCGCCGGCGCCGGGCGGCACCCACCCGGGGCCGGCCGAGGCGTGCGGCGAGTTGCGTTCCGCGGACGGCGAGTTCGCCTCGCTGGTCGAGCCCGGGGACCGGATGTGCCCGATGGTCTGGGATCCGGTCACCGTGACCGCCGACGGGGTCTGGGAGGGCCGCAGGGTCTCGTACGCGCACACCTTCTCCAACGCCTGCGTCATGGCGGACACCGCCCCCGCGCTCTTCTCCTTCTGAGCCGGCAGGCGGTCCCGCCCGGATTCCCGGCCCAGACCCCGGCCCGGAGTCCTGCCGCGTGCCCGAGGACGCCGTGGGGCCGTCGCCGTACGGACGGCGGCGGCCCCACGGCGGTGGAGGGAGCCGGCGGCGGGCCCGTCAGGGAGCGAGGTCGCGCAGGCGGGCGGTCTCCGCGCGGATCTCCGGCAGCCTGTCGTACAGCGCCTGGCCGGGGCAGTCGGTCTGGTGGCTGTCGCGGTGGCCCGCGATGACGTCGAACGTCGCCGCCTCGCCCTTGTCGTAGCGGCTCTCGTCGTTCGTCGAGACCAGCCGCACCCGGCCCTGCGGGTCCGCTCCGGGCCGCAGTTTCCACGCCGCGACCTCGGCGATCGCGTCGATCACCGCACGCGGCACCTCCTGCCCCGCACCGAAGGTGCCCAGCGCCGCCACACCGACGCTGTTGCGGTTGAAGCCCTTGGTGTGCGCGCCGTACACCGGGCGCCCGATGCCGCCGCCCCGCCCCTCGTAGATGGTCCCGCACTTGTCCACGACGAAGTTGTAGCCGATGTCGTCCCACCCCTGGCCCTCGACGTGGTCCGTCTCCAGCCCCCGCAGCATCTCCGGGACGTCCGAGCAGTCGTAGCCGTTGGGGTGGCCGGTGTGGTGGACGAAGACGGCGCTCACCGGGCCCGTGTAGCTGGCCTTCTCCCTGACCAGGCTCTCGTCGGCGCGCCAGGCCTTCCGGCTGACGACCGGAGGCCGTGGCGCGGTGTAGGCGGTGGCGGGGCCGGCGGTCTCCGGCCCCGGGGGATCGAGGAGATGGGCGGGAACGTCCCGCGCCACCAGCAGTGCCAGCGGCAGAAGGGCGGCGCCCAGCACGAGTCGTGGGTACCACATGCCCCCACCCTGCCCCGGCTCGCCGCGGATCTCGCGGCCGGCAGGGCCGGTCGGGTGAGGGCGGGCGACCGCCCGGAAAGGTGTTTACGCAGCTCAGGTGTGAGATGAGGGAGTGGAGTCGAAACGGGCCCGCCCGTGCGGCCGAACGCGCGCTTCCCGGCCGGGGCGGCGGCGTGCCGCCCCGGCCGGGAAGCCGCTCGGGGCTCTGCGGAACCGGTTTCCCGACCGCTCAGCGGGAGGCCATGTCCTCGCGCAGCGCGGCGAGGATCCTGGCCGCCTCCTCCAGGCCCGCCCCGGCGCAGCGGCGGACCGCCTCCTCCAGGCGGGCCACGGCGTCCTTCGGCCGTTCCAGCCCGTTGCCCTCGACCAGGGCGGCCAGCCGTGCCGTCTCCGCCCGGCCCGCCTCCCCGTCCGGGCCGCCCTCCGCCAGACGCGAGTCGGCCCGGTCCGCCTCGGCCAGCGCCTCCTCGAAGCGCTCGGCGCGGGCCAGACAGCGGGCGCGGCACAGGTGGTTGTGACCGGCGTGGTACCAGTGGGGGAACTCCTCCGGGTCCTCTGGGACCTCGGCCAGCAGTTCGTCGGCGGTGGCCAGGTGACCGAGAGCCGCCTGGAGGGCCGTCCGAAGTTCCTCCTCCTCGCCGCGCGTGGCGAGGTCGGCGAACTCCCGGAGCATCTCCAGGACCGGTACCGGGCTCGGCGCCCGGCGGTGGGAGGCCAGAGCGCGTTCGCGCGCGGCCGCGGCCGCCTGGGGGCGGCCGGCCCGGGCCAGCGCCGCGGCCGCCTGGGAGGCGACCATGGTGTGGGTGAACTGCTCCTCCCACCCGGCCACCGTGTCGGCCAGGCTCAAGAACTCCTCGGCCGCCGCACGGTGCTCCTCCAGGTCCGTCAGGCCCCGGGCGAGGGTGAGGCGGATCTGGGCGAGCAGCCGCTCGTCGAGCGGACCGCCTGATTCCGCGGCGCCCTCGCGGGCCACGGACTCCAGCACCGCGACGGCGTCCTCCGGCTGCCCGGAGGCGGCCAGGGCGTCGGCGAGTTCCAGACGGCACTGGGCGGCGCCGTTGTGGTCCCCCTCCCTCTCCATCCGGGCGGCGGCCTCGGACAGGTGGCGGACGGCCCCGGGGAGCTCACCGGCGTGCCGGCAGGCGTGGCCGAGCATCGCGTGGACGGCCGTGGCCGGGAAGGAGCGGTCGTCGTACCGCGTGGCCCGGGCCATGGCCT
This sequence comes from Streptomyces sp. SS8, assembly GCF_054072955.1. NCBI lineage: Bacteria > Bacillati > Actinomycetota > Actinomycetes > Kitasatosporales > Streptomycetaceae > Streptomyces > Streptomyces sp. SS8. The sequence goes on along the minus strand of NZ_JBSVCZ010000018.1, from coordinate 96,536 downwards.
GCCGGAACACCTCGGCCGCCTCCCCCGGCCGGCCGGTGCGCATCAGGATCTGGCCCAGCAGCAGCATGCCGCGGGTCGCCCGCCACGGGGTGCCGGTCTCCTCCAGGATCTCCTGGGAGCGCCGCTGCCGTTCGACGGCCTCCTCGATGCGCCCGGTGCGGGCGGCGATGTCGGCTTCGTAGAGGTGGGCGGCGGCCCTCTGGTGGGGGACCTCCCAGCGTGCGGCCGCCGTGTGCAGCGCCGCGACCGCCTCCTGGAAGCGCGCGGCGGTCTCCGGGCCGGCGTCCGGCAGCGCGTCGATCATCTCGGTGTGCGCGGCGAAGGCCCGGCAGTGGAGCACGACGAGGTACTTGTCCGGCCGGAAGTCCGCGTCCGGCTCCCGGTCCCCTCCGGGGAGCATCCGTTCGGCGAGTTCCAGCAGGGGCTCCAGTTCCCGCCGTACCGCGAGGTGCTCGGCGGGCTTGTCGGCGGCCTCGTCGGCGGATCCCTCACCGTGCTCACCGTGCCCCTTCCCGGCCCCGGGCCGGCAGGCCACGCGAGCCCGGGCGGCCAGTTCGTGCCAGGGCAGGCCGGCCCGGGCGTAGAGTTCGGCCGCCTCGGCCATCGCGGCCCGGCCGTTCCCGCCCCCCTCGTCCTCGGCGAACGCGCGCTGCTCGGCCAGCTCGGCCAGGAGCAGGTCCCGGTGGCCGAGCGCGGGGTCGTGGACGTATCCGTCGGCGGCCACGCGCTCCGCGACGCGCTCCCACAGCGGCGTGTCACCGGGGTGCCCCTGATCGGCCAGCCGCCGTGCCTTGGCGACCAGTTCGGCGAAGTCCTCGGGGACAGCCACCCGGTGTGCGGCGGCGGGCGCGGGCGCGGGCTCCGTGGCGGCCCCTCCGCCCTTCGGGCCGGTCAGCGGGGAGACGCGCAGCCCCAGCGCGAGGGGCTCGTCCAGCAGGGGGCGCCGCTCCAGGCGCTCACGGCGGCGCCCACCGACCGCCGCCGTGCCGTTGCGCCGGTCGAACGCGGCGGCCAGCCCGTCCGCCTCCGTCCCGATCTCCTCGTTCAGCGTCCGCGCCGTCCACTGCCGCCCGGGCGGCCCGGCGACGGGTGTGTCGGCGTACCCCTGCTCCACGAGGCGGCCGAGCAGCACCTGGACACCGGTGAGGAAGGCCAGCCGCGCCTTGGGGGCGCCGGTGGCCTCGAACAGGTGGCGGTTCTCGGCGAGGATCTCCAGTCCGCGACCCTCGTTGCGGGTCAGGGCGCAGAACTCCAGGTGGAGGCCGATCTCCTCGGCCATCCCCGTCCTGCCGCGAGCGTAGCGGTATCCGGCCAGATGGTGCGAGCGGGCCTCGTCCGCGCGGCCGGTGCGCAGCAGCGGGAGCAGCGCGAAGGCATGGCTGACGTACGGCTCCTCCTGGCAGCTCACGGTCCCGGCGAACAGCGGTGCCCAGATCCGCAGGGCCCGCTCGTCCTCCCCGAGAGCGACGTGGTGCAGCGCCCGGTGGCGTATCTCGCACGCCTCGCAGTCGCTCAGCGGCTCCCGGGGGCGGGTCACCCACAGGTCGTAGGCGGACTCCAGGCCGCTGCCGGTGTGCAGCGCGACGCGGTGTGCCATGGCCGCCACCGGCTGCATGCCGTGGCCGGCCTCGCGGTAGCGTTCGCGCATCCGGCCGATCCACTGCTCGATGGTGGCCAGCGGTACGTCCGGCACCTCCAGCAACGAGGTCGTCACCCACTTGAAGCGCCAGTAGACCTGGTGGCCCTCCCACTCGTTGAAGGCGCCGCGGTCCTCGTCCCACAGCTGGAGCAGCCGGGCGAAGACCACCGGCGACTTGCGGTGCTCGCCGGTGTACTCGTAGGCCTCCATCAGCTCCAGCAGCGCGGTGACGAGGAGGCCCTTGTCCTCGAACTGCCCGGCGGCCTCGGCCAGTTCCTCGGCCCGCACCGTCCTGGGCAGGCCGTAGGGGCGTCCGTCGTTCTCCCGCAGCGCGTCGAGCACGGCCTCCGGGGTCTCCAGCATCACGGCTCCTTCCGGGAGGCCGGGCCGCCAGGGGTGTCGGCCCGGTCGTGCATGGCGTGGTCGAGCAGGCCGAGGAAGGCCCGGTTGAGCAGCGCGCTCTCGGCGGCGCGCAGCGGACGGCGGCTGAGCAACAGCGCCTGCCCGTACAGTGCCTCGGCCGTGGCGGTGGCCAGTCCGCGTTCGGTGATCGTCGCCGCGCGGCGGACCAGCGGGTTGAGGTGGTTGAGGACCAGTTGGGCGCGGGGGGCCTCGGTGCGCAGGGAGCCGAGGATGTCGGCCCACAGCCCGTCGCCGGTGCCGGCCAGTTCGGAGCGGGTGCGCTCGTGCCGGGCCTCCCGGTTGTCCAGCAGGAGGGCGGGGGCGGTCACCGGCTGGAAGCTGCGCAGCACCACGTCGCAGTCGTGGACGCCGATCACCTCGCGGGCCACGGCCAGGAAGGAGGCGGCGGCCAGTTCGGCGGCGGGCTCCACCGCGTCCAGGTGGGCGGTGACGGTGGCCGGGTCCAGGTCGCCGACGGTGGTGCCGGAGCGTATCTCCGGCAGCCGGTGCACCAGGTCCCGGTCGTAGGTGTAGCCGCCGTTGACGACTCCGAGGCCGGCCGCCGCGGCGATCGGCGCGACCTGCCGGAACTCCTCCACGCTCCGGGTGACCAGGATCGTGGGGTGGCTGCGGGCGAACTCGTCCAGGGTGACGTTGCCGTCGGTCGTCTCGAAGGGAAGCCAGGGCAGCAGCATCCGCAGCAGCGCGTCGTCGTGGCGGGCCAGCGCCTTGACGGCCAGGTGGTGGGTCTCGATGAAGCGGTGCAGGAGGGTGGGGTCGCCGGCGGCCAGGCCGGTGAGCCAGTCGCGCAGCCGGTCGCCGAGCGCCTCGCGCACGGCGTCGAGCGTCTCGTCCTCGTACAGCGACTCGCGGGAGGCGGTGGGCCGCAGACCGGTGGTGTCCACCACGCAGCGCACGAAGAACGCCCAGTCGGGCAGGAGTTCGGACGCCTGGTCCGACAGGAGCATGCCCTTGAGGTGCACCCGGTGGCCGGCTCGCTGGGAGGGGCTGACGGCGGTCGGCAGGACGTAGGCGACGCCGCGCAGCCCGACGACGGGCAGATCCAGTTCGACGGTGTCCAGCGGGGTGAAGCCGAAGGTGGAGCGGCAGTGCTCGGCCAGCGCCTCGCGGCGGGCCTGCGGTGAGGCGTGGCGCTCCTGCCACGGCGGGGTCCGGTCGATGCGGGTGGTCGTGCCGCGGGCGTCGGTCACGGTGACCTCGTGCCGCAGCAGGCCGCCGTAGTGCCGGGCCAGCTCCAGGACCCGGTCGGGGCGTGTCCACTCGGTACCGTCCGCGCGGGGGGTGAGCCGTACCGTGGTGCCCGGCTCCGGCCTGGTGTGCGGGGGCAGGGTGCGGATGGTGTAGCTGCCGTCGGCGCGACCGCGCCATTCGACGACCGGTGCGTCGGGGGCGGCCGCCGAGCGGCTGACCACGGTGATCTCGTCGGCCACCACGAAGCAGGCGAGCAGTCCGATGCCGAACTGGCCGATGAACTCCGAGCGGGCCGAGGCGATGGCCGTTCCGTCGAGGCCTCCGTCGGCGGAGCGCTTGGAGCTGCGGCCGATCGTCGCGAGGAAGGTGTGGACGTCCTTCTCGGACAGGCCGACTCCGGTGTCCGTGACGGTGAGCGTCTCACCGGTCTCCACGGTGATCCGGGCAGGGGCGTCCGGGGACAGGGCCTGGCGGGCGGTGATGGCGTCCACCGCGTTCTGCAGCAGCTCGCGCAGGTAGACGCGGGGGCTGGAGTAGAGGTGGTGGGAGAGCAGGTCGACCAGGCCGCGCAGGTCGACCTGGAAGGTGTGGGACGTCTGAGGCTGGGACACCGGGTGGGCTTTCTTCCGTGGGTGGCGGGAGGGGCCGTGGAGTCGGCGGGGCGGTGGGGTGGCGCGGTCAGCGGCCGGCGCGCGAGCGCCACTTGCGGAACGCCGCGACCGGATCGCCGGAGTCGAGGTACTGCCAGGGGAACTCGGTGACCCGTCCCTCCAGCGGCGCGAAGGCGGCAGCCGCGGCCTCCCGTTCACCGGCCAGCGACAGGGCCATGGCGAAGGTGTTGTGCACGCCGATCCAGTCGCGCGGACGTCCGAAGGCCGGGTCCCCGATGGATCGGTGGGCGGCCTCCAGCAGCCGGGCGCGTACGTCGGGGCGGCCGATGTACTCCGCGTCCTCCCCCGGCTCCAGGTCCAGCCAGTGCTCCAGGTGGGCGAGGGCCACCAGTTCGCCCAGCGGGCTGCCCTCGGGGGCCGAGAGCATCGACTCGCGCGCGAACTCGTGCATCTCCTCGTGCGAGCCGCCCCACTTGGCGCACACCTGCTGCAGGTGCTGCCGGTGCGCGCCCGGGTGCCCGGGGCAGCGGCGCACCGCCGCCTCGAAGCGGAGCCGGGCGATCTGGGGTCCGACCTGGAGGCCGCGGCCGGAGACCTGGAGCATGAACCAGGGGGCGACCCACTCCGGCTCGCGCTCGGCCACCCGGTACAGCAGGTCCTCGGCGGCCTCCAGACGCTGGTGGAAGACCCGGAACTGCTCGCGGGAGACCTGGGAGGCCCGCGCGCCGGTACGGGCCTCCCAGGCCCAGTCGATGTGGTGCGCGCCGGCCATGAGCAGGGCCAGGGTCCCGTCCGGCTCGCGGTCCATGACACGGCCCATCAGCTCGGTGGTGCCCGGCGCGCTGGAGGCGTGCCACACCAGCCAGCACAGCTCCTCCCCGTCGGTCACGGCCGCCAGCCGTTCGCGCACCGCGGGCCAGTCCCCCGCTCCGACCGCCTCCCACAGCCGGGCCAGCTCCGGATCGCCGAAGTCGGTGACCAGCCGCGCCGCCGGTCTGCGCTTCCACAGCCCGGACGGGAACACCGGCCGGCGCCGTCCGCCCGCCGACTGCTCCTCGGCCGCGGAGTGCCCGCTGATGGTCGTCATGTGCATCCCCCCGTGAAGCCCCCGCCGGGGCCGCTGATGATCGTCTGGAGAACGAATATCATGCGGCACCGACAATGCTTCGGCCAGGGGTTTCCGCCGGTGACCGACTGTGACCGGCGACGGCGGCCGCTCCGTTCGGCGGGCCGGGCGCGGCTGCGCGACCGGTCAGCGGGAGGGCTCCGCCCCGCTTGCCGCGGTCCGGTCCAGCGGACCCCACCTCCCCCGCTGCCGGGCCACCTCCTCCTCCGCCTCGAGGATCACCCGCGCGTCGACCCGGGCGATCGGCTCAACATCCCTGACCAGCGGCTCGTTGTCGGGCCCGCGTCCGACCTCACGGCCGCGCAGCACCCAGGGCCGCACCCCGGGGCCCTTCGAGCGGCGCAGATGGCAGTAGTCGTACAGGCGCCGGGCGACCCACAGCCGGACCGGCCTGCCCGCCCACCACGGCTCGACGTCCAGCGCGTTGACGGACAGCCCCGGCAGCGGGACGCCGGTCAGGTCGTCCGTGCTGGCCGTCCGCCCCAGATCGGTCCAGGGACCGCGGGACCAGCGGACGTACAGCCGCCCGCCGCTCTCGACCAGACGGACCAGCTCGTCGAGGGAGGTGACCGCAGGCGGTTCGGAGGGGAAGGTCATACGGTGCTCGCTCCTTGGGTGTCGCCTGCCGCCCGGCCTCCGCCGGGCCCGCCGGAACGGACCCTCCTGCCGAGGGGTGGGGGCGCCGGAACGGCACACGACCGCGTGCCCCCGCACCGGGCCGGGAAACCCGGTCGGCCCCGGTGACCTGCGGGGATCGGCTCGGCCGGGCCGCGCCCGGTCTGCGCGGCCCGGCGCCTGCCCGGCGGAGAACGAGATGTTTCCCCCATTTGCCAGCGGTTAGGCGATATAGGGCAAGACGGCACGACACCACCGCGAGGAGGCCGTTATGGGCAAGCTGGGCGACATGGCGAACAAGGCCAAGAAGATGGCCAAGCGCCACCCCGACCAGGCGGACAAGGGCGTCGACCGCGCCGAGCGGACGATCGACGAGCGTACCGGCGGCAAGTACGACACGCAGACGGACAAGGCCGCCGACTCCATGCGCCGCTCCTACGGCAACGACGAGGACCATCTGCGGTAGGGCGGGCCGAGGCAGGACTCTTGTACGGGCGGCGGGGCCGTCGGCGCTTTGAATGAGCCGACGGCCCCGTTTCCCTCGTCTCCCCGACCTCAGTCCCCGGTGACGTCCCGGCGTTGGAAGGCCGCGACACCCGCCAGTACGGCCGACAGCCCGAGGCCGGTCATGACCGCCGCGGGCAGTGGCTCGAACGGCTCGACGGGCACGGTGGCCAGGTGGTGGAACGGCGACAGGTCCAGTACCGCCTCCGGCCAGTCCAGCGCCGTCCCGATCGTCTCCACCAGGTAGGCGGCGACCGCGACGGCCACCGGCAGACCCACGGTGAGCCGGGGCGCGATGCCGTACACCAGTACGGCCAGGCCGGTCAGGAGCACCACCACGGGCAGGGTGTTCAGCACCGATCCGAACGCACCGGCCGCCTCCACGTCGGCCCCGCCGGCCACCGAGCCGGCCCACACGGCCAGTGCCGCGACGGCCGCGATCAGCAGGGAGGCGGCCAGGGCGAGCAGGATGTGGCCGCCCAGCCAGCGGCGCCGGGAGACCGGCCTGGTGAGGGTGGACTCCAGCCGCCCGGCGGCCTCCTCGGCGCGCGCCGCGCCGATCCGCCAGCAGGCGTGGAGGCAGAGCAGCAGACCGAACAGCAGACCCATGGTGCCCAGGTAGCCCTCGGTGACCCGCCGCAGGTCCCACCCGAGCCGCTGGAGCATCTCCCGGTAGGACGCCTGCTCGGCCACGAAGTCCGCGACCGCCCTGGCCACCGATCCGGTCACCAGGGCGTAGAGGGTGACGCCCGTCAGCCAGCCCGCCAGCATGCCCTGCGTTCCGCGCCAGGCGAACGCCGTCGGGCCGCCCAGCAGCCCGAGCCGGGCGCGGCGGCTGTCGGAGCCGGCGATCAGGGCGCCGCCGGTGTCGCGCAGTGCGCGCAGCCGCACGGCGGCGGCGCCCAGGAGCACCGGCGCCGCCAGCAGCAGGAGCAGGGCCGCCCATCGGGGGTCGCGGTAGGCGTGGAGCTCGTCCATCCAGCCGAACGGGGTCAGCCAGCGCAGCCAGCCGCGGGAGTCGCTGCTGTTGGCGGCCATCCTGAGCAGGAAGGACGCGCCGAGGACCGCGGCCGCGGTGCCGGTGGCCCGGCGGCGCACCTCGAAGAGCTGCGCGGTGACGGCACAGACCCCGGCGAACGTGGCCGCGAAGCCCGCGACACCCAGCCCGAACAGCGCCGAGCCCGCCGCGGCGGCACCCGACAGTGCCAGCGCCGCCGCGATCGCGGCGCCGATCACGGTGATCGCGGCGGCGACGACCAGCAGGTTCGCCAGCAGGGCGCGGCCCGCCCGCACCGGCGCCGCCAGTACGGACTCGGCCCGGCCCGTCTCCTCCTCCGCGCGCAGCAGCCGTCCGGTGGTCAGCAGCGCCCAGATCCCGGCGATCGCGGCCAGGATCCAGCCGGCGTCCCAGGCGGCGAAGCCGCCGGGGGTGTCGACGGCGTGCGGGACGCCCTGGAGCATCCGCACGGCCGGGTTGTCCTGGAAGGTGGAGATGGTGCGGCGCGACGCGGCGTCGGGGTAGGCGGCGAGGTAGGTGAGGACCTCGACGACCGCGTAGAGGGCGGTCGACAGGGCCAGCACCAGGGTGCCCCGGCGGATCAGCCGGGCCGCCAGCCGGGCGATCGCAGCCTCCGTGCGGTGCCGGCGCGCCGGGCGGGCGGCCCGGGGTACGGGTACGGCCCTGGCCATCGTCACCGCCTCCTGGCACGGGTCCCGGGGCCCGGTGTGCCCTGCGGATCCGGCGAGCCCCGCCCTTCCCGGGCGCCGGGTCCGGCCACGCCCGGCGGGGCGCCGCGCGCGGCGGCGACGGCCCCGCGCTGCCCGGAGGTGGCCTCGTAGTAGGTCAGGAAGATCTCCTCCAGGCTCGGTTCCCGGCTGCGGAGCCTGACCAGCCCGGCCGAGGCCAGCCGGGAGAGCGCGGCCGACGGCGGCCCGGCGACGGACACCCGCAGGCCCCGGTCGATCCGCTCGACGGCGACCACTCCCGGCACTCCGTCCAGCCGGGGCGCGGGACCGTCCAGGACCGCCTCGAACACCGTGGTGTTCAGCTTGCGCAGATCCTCCAGCGCCGCGACCTCCACCAGCCGCCCCGCGCGCAGGATCGCCACGCGGTGGCAGATGTCCTCCACCTGGTCCAGCAGGTGCGAGGAGAGGAAGACCGTCTGGCCGCGGTCGGCGGCCTCCCGGGCCAGCGCCTGGAACTCCGCCTCCATCAGGGGGTCGAGACCGCTGGTCGGCTCGTCCAGCAGCAGCACGTCGGGCCGGGTCATGAAGGCCGCGGTCAGCGCGATCTTCTGCCGGTTGCCCTTGGAGTACGAGCGGGCCCGCACGCCCGGGTCGACCCTCAGCCGTTCGATGAGTTCGTCCCGGAAGGCCTCGTCGGCGCCGCCGGACAGGTTGGCCAGGTGGGTGAGGATCTCCATACCGGTCAGCTGCGGCCACAGGGAGACGTCGCCCGAGACGTAGGAGACGTGCCGGTGGGCGCGCTCGACGTCCTCGACCGGCACCCCCATGATCCGCGCCGTCCCGGCGGTCGGGCGGACGAGGTGGAGCAGCAGGCGGATCGTGGTGGACTTGCCCGCCCCGTTGGGGCCCAGGAAGCCGAAGATCTCGCCCTGTTCCACCCGGAGGTCAAGGCCCTCCAGGGCGGTCACCGTACCGAAGTGCTTCGTCAGCCCCTCGGTGTGTATGGCCGGAACGCGCATACCGCACCTCCGAGGTCCGGAAGGACACCTCCCACGCTACAGATCTCCTCGGCCGGAGGCAGGCGCGGAAGCCGGGACGGAGGACCCCGGCGGCCCCGCGACGGTGGTGACCACCCGCACCAGGGCGGGCGTGCGGGGCGCGGAGCCGAACCCGAACCGCACCGGCGGATCGACCGGCGCGAGCGGTCCCAGGTCCCGTCCCTCCCAGGAGGCCTCGGCCGTGGTGATCCCGCGCAGGTCCCGTACGCCGTACCACTCCCGGTATCCGCCGCCCGCGCTGCCCCTGGCCCGCACCCCGGGCATCAGCCGGGCGGGGACGTCGGTGAGCGCGACCCAGGCGGGCCGGGCGGCGAGCGGCGCGGGCACACACCGCAGCAGCAGTCCGAGCCCGCCCCGGCGGCCGGTGGTGAAGCGCATCCGCAGCGGTCCGGCCGTGACGTGCCAGTGCCGTCCGGCCGCGTCCACCGTCACCGGGACGACCAGCACCCGGTCGAAGCGGTAGACCGCGGCGACGAAGTCCGCGACCGGCCGGGACGGGGCCAGCAGCAGCCGCTGCCCGTCGGCCCGCTCCAGCATCACGTCGCCGAACGGACCGAACGGCGACCGGGGCCAGTACCCGAGGACGATCCGCGTCCCCGAGGACGTCCCCACACCGGCGATCCACCCGTAAAACCGCTGGGCGTTCCGCACCATGGGCACCCCTTCCGGCGAGAGGGGCGCTCCCGGCCGGATCGCCCCGCAAGGTCCAGGATGCCCGCACGGGCGCAGATGCCCGCACCCGCGCCCGTGCGGTGGCCCACCGCCCGGCGCCCGGGCCCGCGCCGGGCGGCTCCTCAGCCCGGCGCCTGTGCGCGCTCGTCGATCAGGCCCTGCTCGTACAGATCGGCCCACAGTCCCTCGGGCACACCCGCTCCGAACGCCTCGATGTCGCTTCGCACCTCCCCGGCCGAGCGCATGCCGAGCACGATGCCCGCGACGACGGGGTGGCGCAGCGGGAACGCCATCGCCGCCCGCGGAAGCGTCACTTCGTGCGCCTCGCAGACGTCGGCGATGCGGTGCGCCCGCCGCAGCGCCTCCGGCGAGGCCTGCGCGTACTCGTACCGCGCACCGGCGGCCGGGCGGGGCTCGGCGAGGATCCCGGAGTTGAACACCGCGGCCGCCAGTACGGAGACGCCGCGTGCGGCGCACGCGGGCAGCAGGTCGTCCAGGGCGCTGTGGTCCAGCAGGGTGTAGCGGCCGGCCAGCATGACCACGTCGACGTCGGTCTCCTCCACGAGCCGGGTCAGCATGCCGGTGTGGTGCATCCCCGCGCCGATGGCGCCCACCACACCCTGGGAGCGCAGTTCGGCGAGCGCCGGGTATCCGTGGCGCAGCGCGTCCTCGAAGCACTCCTCCGCGTCGTGGAGGAAGAGCACGTCGACGCGGTCGGTCCCCATGCGGGCGAGCGAGTCCTCGACGCTGCGCAGCACTCCCTCGCGGGAGAAGTCCCTCACCCGGCGGTGTGTGGCGGGCACCTGGAAGCTCTCGTCCGTGCGGCCCTCCGCCTCCTGCGGGACCAGGATCCTGCCGACCTTGGTCGACAGCGTGTACTCCGCCCGGGGCCTGCTCCGCAGGAAGCCGCCGACGCGGCGCTCGGAGTGCCCGATGCCGTAGTGCGGGGCGGTGTCGAAGTAACGGATGCCGCCCTCCCAGGCCGCCGCGAGCGCCCCGGCCGCGGTGTCGTCGTCCAGCGGCTCGAAGAGTCCGCCGAGCGGTCCGCCGCCGAAGCCCAGCTCCGTGACCTCGACCGTGCTGCGCCCCAGCCGGTTCGTTCTCATCCCGCCGTCTCCTCCTCCTGCGTCACTGCGCCACTGCGTCGCGCCGCCGCGGCCCCCGGATACGGGAGCCCCTCACGGAGGTGAACCGTCCCCACGACTCCCGGAGGTCAACCGCGCGGTCGCGGATCCCGTGCGGTACGCCGCGGTACACCGGTGCCCCGGCGGCGGTCCGGGTTCCCCGGCGCGCCGCCGCCGTGTGCCAACATGTCCTCCACCGAAGCCCCGCTCACGGACGGCACACCGAGGTGACCACACCGATGACGACACCGGACGGCGCCCCGCGGCGGGCGGTCCTCGGCACCTGGCCGACGCCGCTCGAACCCGCGCCGCGCCTGGCCCTCGCCCTCGGGCTGGAGGCGGAGGACCTGTGGATCAAGCGGGACGACCTCACCGGCCTCGGTGGCGGCGGCAACAAGGTGCGCAAGCTGGAGTGGCTGTGCGGGGCGGCCCTGGCCGAGCGCGCCACCGTCCTGGTCACCACCGGCGCGCCGCAGAGCAACCACGCCCGGCTGACGGCGGCCGCGGCCGCCCGGCTCGGCCTGGGGGCCGTGCTGGTGCTCGCCGGCCGTCCGGGGGCGTCCTCCTCCGGGAACCTCGCGCTCGACGGGCTCCTCGGCGCCCGGGTGGTGTGGGCCGGTGACACCGGCGTGGCAGCGCTCGAGTCCGTCGCACACGAGATCGCCGAGAGGCTGAGCCGGCAGGGCGCCGTTCCGTCGCTCCTGCCCTTCGGGGGCTCCGGTGTGCTCGGCGCCCGGGGCTACGCCGAGTGCGGACGCGAACTCCTCGTCCAGGCTCCCGGCCTGGACACGGTGGTCACCGCCGTCGGCTCCGGGGGGACCATGGCGGGGCTCGTCGGCGAGTTGGGCGCGCGCCGGGTCCTGGGCGTCCACGTCGGCGCCGTGTCCGCCCCCGCCGTCACCGTCTCCCGCCTGGCGTCCGGCCTGACCGGCGCGTACTGCCCGCCGGAGTCGCTGCGGCTGCGTATGGATCAAGTGGGGGCCGGCTACGGCACGCTGACGGAACCGGCCCGGTCCGCGCTTCTCCTCGCCGCGCGCACCGAGGGGCTCGTGCTCGACCCCGTCTACACCGGCCGCGCCCTGGCCGGTCTGGCGGCGGCCGTCGCGGACGGCACGGTCCGGCCCGGGCAGCGCACGGTCCTGCTGCACTCCGGTGGCCTGCCCGGTCTCTTCGGCCACGCGCCGGCGCTGGCCGCCGCCGAGTCCGGGCTGACCGCCGAGGACGGGGGCGAGGACACGGACGAGGGCGGCGCCGGGCTCTGATCCTCCGTCCCGTCCCTCGGCGGCATCTCCCCGGGGATGTGTGCTTTGATCAACAGACCTGCTGCCAGGGCGAGTTCGAGCGCGTAGTTTGACGGGAGCACTCGCGCAGGACCTCAGGAGGGGGCTCCCATGGCAGATGGAACGACCACGTCCGAGCAGGTTTCGGCCCGGATCGACACCACCATTCCGCACTCGGCCCGGATGTGGGACTACTGGCTGGGCGGCAAGAACTACTACGAGGTGGACAAGGCCGCGGGCGACCAGGTCCGCAGCATCCACCCGGGCATCCTGGACTACGCCCGGGCCGACCGGGCGTTCCTGGGCCGCGCGGTGACCCATCTGGCCGGCGAGGCGGGCGTCCGGCAGTTCCTGGACATCGGCACCGGTCTGCCGACCAGTGAGAACACCCATGAGGTCGCCCAGCGCATCGCGCCGGACGCCCGGATCGTCTACACCGACAACGACCCCATCGTGCTGGCGCACGCCCGGGCCCTGCTGACCTCCACCCCCGAGGGCGTCACCGACTACCTCGACGCCGATCTGCACGACCCCGACGCCATCCTGGCCGAGGCGGCCAGGACCCTGGACCTCACCGAGCCGGTCGCGGTCATGCTGCTGGGCATCGTGATGTTCGTCGAGGAGACCGACCGGGCCCGCGCGATCGTGAGGCGGCTCATGGACGCGGTCCCCCCGGGCAGCCATCTGGTGCTGTCGCACACCATCACCGCTCCCGGGCTGGACGACGTGGACGCGGCGGTCGAGTACTGGAACAGCGTCGGCACTCCGAAGCTCCACCAGCGCACGCCCGAGGAGGTGGCGCGGTTCTTCGACGGGCTGGAGCTGCTGGAGCCGGGCGTGGTGTCGTGCTCGCGGTGGCGGCCGGAGCCCTCGCCGTCCGGTGAACTCCCCGACGAGGTGGCCTTCTACTGCGGCGTGGCCCGCAAGCCCTGACGGGCTCCCGGCGCAGCCGCCCCCGGGCCGCCACCGGGCAGCAGCTCGCCAGCTGCCCGGTGGCGGCCCGGTGAAGACGCCCGCGGGGACGGCGGCGGGGCTTGCGGGTACGGGGCGGGCGGGAAGGTGACTTTTCGCTTTTCGTGTTTCGGTGTCCGGTTCACAGGTGACGAGTGTGCCGTTGCCCGTCTGCCCCACACGGAGGAGCGAACATGGAACAGCAGCACCCCGTTCCCGGCCGCCCCGGTCCCGAGCCGCCCTCGCTCGAGGAGCCGACCGAGCCCCGGGGGCCGCTGCCTCCCAAGCCCGACCAGAGCGGCCCCGCCACCGTCAGCCCCACCGGGCAGCCCACCGGCGCGGACCGGGCGGTGATGGCGCAGGGCGGGGAGTACCTCACCACCGCGCAGGGGCACCGGCTGCCGGACACCGACCACTCGCTGAAGGTGGGCGCCCGCGGGCCGGTGCTGCTGCGGGACCATCATCTGCGGGAGAAGATCACCCACTTCGACCACGAGCGCATCCCCGAGCGCGTGGTGCACGCACGCGGCGCCGCCGCCCACGGCGTGTTCCGGGGGTACGGCACGGCGGCGAGCGTGACCAGGGCCGCCTTCCTGGGCGAGGACGTCGAGACCCCGGTCTTCGTCCGCTTCTCCACGGTGCTCGGTTCCCGGGGGTCCGCGGACACCGTCCGGGACACCCGGGGGTTCGCGGTGAAGTTCTACACCGGTGAGGGCGTCTTCGACCTGGTGGGGAACAACATCCCGGTCTTCTTCATCCAGGACGCCATCAAGTTCCCCGACGTCATCCACGCGGGCAAGCCGCACCCGGACCGGGAGATCCCGCAGGCGCAGAGCGCGCACGACACCTTCTGGGACTTCGTCTCCCTGCACACCGAGGCCACCCACCACACGCTGTGGAACATGTCCGACCGGGGCATCCCGCGCTCGTACCGGATGATGGAGGGCTTCGGCGTCCACACCTTCCGGCTGGTGAACGCCGACGGCGGAACGACGCTTGCGAAGTTCCACTGGAAGCCGAAGCTCGGCGTGCACTCCCAGGTGTGGGAGGAGGCCCAGATCACGGGCGGCGCCGACCCCGACTTCCACCGGCGCGACCTCGCCGACGCGATCGAGGCGGGCGCCCACCCGCAGTGGGAGCTGGGCATCCAGACGTTCCCCGACACGCCCGAGCAGACCTTCGAGGGCATCGACCTGCTGGACCCGACCAAGATCGTCCCCGAGGAACTGGCCCCGGTGCAGCCGATCGGGCTGCTGACACTCGACCGCAATCCGAGCAACTTCTTCGCCGAGACCGAGCAGGTCGCCTTCCATCCGGGCCATCTGGTGCCGGGCATCGACGTCACCGACGACCCGCTGCTGGCCGGGCGGCTGTTCTCCTACATCGACACCCAGATCACCCGGCTGGGCGGCCCCAACTTCGCCCAGCTGCCGATCAACCGTCCGCACGCCCCGGTCAACGACATGCTGCGGGACGGCATGCACCAGACCGCCGTGCACCGGGGTACGGCCCCCTACCGGCCCAACTCCCTGGACGGGGGCTGCCCGTTCACCGCGGGAGCCGAGGCGGGCGCGTACGTCGAGGTGCCCGTGGAGGTGCCGGCCGGCCGGAAGGTGCGGGAGGCCCCGGCCTCCTTCTCCGACCATTTCAGCCAGCCGCGGCAGTTCTGGCTCAGCCTGTCGCCGGTCGAGCAGGAGCACGTGATCTCCGCCTACACCTTCGAGCTGAGCCGGTGCTACGAGAACGCGGTCAAGGAGCGGGTGCTGCGCACGCTCGCCAACATCGACCCCCGGCTGTGCCGGGAGGTCGCCGAGGGGCTCGGGCTGCCGGCCCCCGAGCCGTCGGAGCCCCTGGCCGATGTCGCGCCCAGCCCGGCGCTCTCCCAGGTGGGGCGGGAGTGGCCCGTGGCCGGACGGGTCGTGGGGATCGTCACCGACGGCGGCGACCTGGAATCCGTGCGCGCGGTCCGGCAGGCGGTGTTCGACCAGGGCATGGTGCCGCTGGTGGTCGCGCCCACCGGCGGTGCGCTGGGCGCGGACACCGGTGACCCCGTCACCGTCCAGCGGACCTTCGCGGCCGCCCGCTCCATCGAGTTCGACGCACTGCTCCTGGCCGGCGCGCCCGCTCCGGCCGCCGACGCCCACGGGGCCCGGGACGCCAAGGCCGGCGGCGACCGGAGCGGGGACTCCGGCCCGGCGGTCGACCCCCGGGTGGTGCTGCTGGCCGGCGAGGCGTACCGGCACTCCAAGGCCCTCGGCGGCTGGGCGGGCGCCGAGCGGGTCTGGCGGGCGGCGGGCATCGCCTCCGACGCGCCCGGTGTGGTCGGCGGCGGCGACGGCCGGGACGTCCTGCCCGAGGTCGTCCGGCTGCTGGCCCGCCACCGGGTCTGGGAGCGCTTCCCCTCGGCCCTCTGACGACCGTCGCCCTCCGCGGGGCCCGGCTTCCGACCGGGCCCCGCGCGCCTGGGAGTCCGGTTTCCCGCCCGGCGGTCCTCCGGCCCCGCGCGGCGCTCGTCGGGGGAACGTGCGCCCCCTGCCGAGCTGCCGCTCCGGCGGCCGGTCGCGGCGGCAGGTCACGGGCTTCCCGTGCAGGTCTCCGCCGGCGGTTCGGTGAAGGCCCCGGCCGCGGCGGCGACGGCGGCGGCGCGGGCCGCCCGGCCGGGCAGCCGGGGATCGGGCGGGGTCCGCAGAAGGACCAGTTGGTGGTAGAGCGGCGCGGTGGCGGCGACGAGCAGTGCGCGGGCGTCGGTGCCGGCCGGCGCCTCCCCGCGCCGCACCGCGCGCCGGACGACCGTCTCGCAGCGCGCGTACCGGTCCTCCCAGAACCGCCGCAGGGCGTCGGCCGCCTCCGTGGAACGGAACGAGGCCGCGATCAGGGCGGTGGTGACGGACGGCCGTTCGGTCAGGGCGGCGTGCACCTCCTGGTTCAGCGCCGTCAGATCCCCTACCAGGCCGCCGGTGTCCCGGGGCCGCCACTCGTCGTCCCCCGCCGCGTCGAGGACGTCGGCGAGCAGACCGCCGACGTCCCGCCACCGCCGGTAGACCGTGGTGCGGTGCACGCCCGCGCGGGCGGCCACGGCATCGACGGTGAGCTCGTCGTAGCCGCACTCCACCAATTGGGCGCGGACGGCTTCGAGGACCCGCTCCCGGACACGGGCGCTGCGGCCTCCCGGGCGGCGGGCCGGGACGGGTGCGGTGGGGACCGGGCCGGGTATTCCGATTGCCTCCTCGGACGGTGCCATGGCACCATTCTAACGCAACTGTTGTCGCGTTAAGGAGTCGTCGATGCTCTTCCGAAGTGTTCCCCCGGCCCCGCGGCCCCTGTCGGCCGCACCGTCCGCGAACGCTTCGGAGTGCCCGCATGCCCACACAGATCACCGTCCGCGCCGTCACCAGGTCCTACGGCGGGCGGATCGTCCTCGACTCGGTCACCTGCTCGCTCGCCGCGGGTGAGCGCACCGGGATCGTCGGCGAGAACGGTTCCGGCAAGACCACCCTGCTGCGCCTGCTGGCCGGCCGTGAGCAGCCCGACCAGGGGGATGTCGTCCTCCATGCCGAGGGCGGTGTCGGCCACCTGGCCCAGGACGAACGGCTGCCGGCGCGTCTGACCGTCCAGGACGTCCTCGACCGCGCCCTGCACGAACTGCGTGCGATCGAGGAGCGGTTGCGCCGTCTGGAGGCCGCGATGGCCGACGGCGACGAGTCGCCTCTGACCGAGTACGGGGAGCTGCTGACGGTCTACGAACTGCGCGACGGCTACGGCGCCGACGCCCGGCTGGAGCGCGCCCTGCACGGTCTGGGTCTGGGGCGGCTGCGCCGCGACCGCCCGGTGGGCGGCCTCTCCGGCGGCGAGCAGGCCAGACTGCGGCTGGCGGCCGTCCTCACCTCGGCACCCGAGGTACTGCTGCTGGACGAGCCGACCAACCACCTCGACGACGGCGCCCTGGCCTGGCTGGAGGAGCATCTGCGCGCCCGGCGCGGTACGACCGTGGCGGTCTCCCACGACCGGGTCTTCCTCGAGCGCGTCGCCACAACCCTGCTGGAGGTGGACGCCGACCGCCGCGCGGTGGTCCGCCACGGTGACGGCTACTCCGGCTATCTCGCCGAGAAGGCGGCGGCCCGGCAGCGCTGGGCCCAGGCACACGCCCGGTGGCGGGCCGACGTCGACCGGCTCCGCGAGACCGCCGCCACCACCGCCCGCCGGGTGGCTCCCGGCCGGGCCATGAAAGACGGCAACAAGATGGCCTACGACCGGGCTGCGGGCCGTGTGCAGCAGTCCGTCGCCGGCCGGGTGCGCAGCGCGGAGGAGCGGCTGCGCCGCCTGCTGGCCGCCCCGGTGCCGCCCCCGCCCGAGCCGCTGCGGTTCACCGCCGCGCCGTGTACCGGCCGCCCGCGGGGAGAGTCCCCCTCCCCGGAACTCCCGGGCCGGGCCGCCCCGCAAGGTGCCGTGCTCGAAGCCGACGGCATCACCGTCACCGGCCGGCTCGGCCGCACCGCCCTGAGCCTCGCACCGGGCGAGCGGCTGCTGATCACGGGGCCGAACGGGGCGGGCAAGTCCACCCTGCTGCGCGTCCTGGCCGGTGAACTGCCGCCGGACGCCGGGCGAGTGACCCGTCGCGGCCGGGTCGGCCACCTCCCCCAGGAACCGGCGCCCGGGCGGCCGGGCGAGACCCTGCTGGACGCGTTCGCCCGCGGCCGGCCGGGAACGGCCGACGAGCACACCGAACGGCTGCTCTCCCTCGGCCTGTTCGCACCCGACCTGCTTCCCGTCCCGGTGACGGGCCTGTCCACGGGCCAGCGGCAGCGCCTCGCCCTGGCGCGGCTGGTCACCGAACCGGCCGACGTACTGCTGCTGGACGAGCCGACCAACCACCTCTCCCCCGCTCTCGTCGAGGAGTTGGAGGTCGCTCTGGCGGGTTTCGGCGGCGCGCTCGTCGTCGTCAGCCACGACCGTCTGCTGCGGCGGCGGTGGCGGGGCCGGCACCTCGAGCTGCGGGCGGCCCCGCCACCGCCGCCGTGAACTGATCCCCGGCACGGACCGAACCCGCCACACAGTCCGCCCATGCCACGACCACGAGGAGACGCCTCATGCCGCACCCCGCCCGCTCCATCGACCGCATACCCGTATCCGGGCCGGGCGCGGGTCCCTACGCCCTGACGGCCGGACCCGACGGAGCCCTGTGGTGCACTCTGGTCCACTCCGGAGGGATCGCCCGAATCGAACCGGGCGGACGGCTCGACGTCCACCGGCTCGACTCCGTTTCCTGCGGGCCGTCGGTGATCACTCCGGGTCCCGACGGGGCGCTGTGGTTCACCCGGCTGCGGGATCACCGGATCGGGCGGATCACCGTGTCCGGGCGGACGGCCTCCTACCCCGTAACGACCCCGGACAGCGGCCCGTTCGGCATCGTGTGCGGGCCCGACGGCGCGCTGTGGTTCACCCAGACGCGGACCGGCCGGATCGGCCGCGTCACCACCGACGGCCGGATGACGGAGTTCTCCCTGCCGGTCGCCGGCGCCTTCCCCTCCGCCATCGCCGACGGGCCCGACGGGGCGCTGTGGTTCACCCTCAACCAGGCGGACGCGATCGGCCGGATCGGCCTCGACGGAAAGGTGGTGGTCCATCCGCTTCCCACTCCGGGGGCCGCGCCGGTCGGCATCACGCGCGGCCCCGACGGGGCGCTGTGGTTCACCGAGATCGGCGCCGGCCGGATCGGGCGCATCACCACCGACGGCCGCATCGACGAGTTCGCCCTGCCCGACCCCGCCTGCCGACCTCACGCGATCACCGCCGGGCCGGATGGTCTGTGCTGGTTCACCGAGTGGGGGGCGGGCCGGATCGGTTCCGTCGACGCGGGCGGCCGCGTCGAGGAGTACGACCTGCCGGTGGCCTCCTCGGAGCCGCACGGTCTGGCCTTCGGGGCCGACGGGGCCCTGTATGCGGCCCTGGAGATCGGGGAGATCGTCCGGCTGGAGGTGTAGCCGCGCAGGGGTGTGCGTCCCGGTGTGCCGGACCGGTCGCGGGAGCGGCCCGGCACATGGGCGTACCTCCGGCGGCGAGGGCGCGTGGCGTGTCGTCAGACGTCGGGAACGCGCAGCCTCTTCCAGCTGGTGGGGCCGGGGACGCCGTCGGCGTCCTTGCCGGTGAAGCCCAGCTTGCGCTGCCAGGCGGCGTAGGACTGCCGGTCGGCCTCGCTCCACCGGGGGCCGGGGCCCACCTTGTAGCGTCCGCAGCCCTCGGCCACCAGCCGCTTCCCCATGGCGGTGATGACCGCGCTCTCGCGGCCCACCCGGAAGAAGTCCGCGCCCGGGTAGGGCTCGTACCGCGCGGGTGGCTTGGGCGCGGGCTTGCCGGGGCCGTCCGCCTTCCTGCCCAGTCGCCTGGCGATACGGCCCCGCATGGTGTCCATCGAGAAGCCGCGCGGGTCCACTTTGCCCGGCTGCCACTCCCGGTGGCCGATCACGGATTTCTCGTTCCAGCCGTGCGCGCGGCAGACGGCGGCCGCGGCCCTCTCGATCGCCAGCTTCTGCGCCTCGGGCCAGGGGTCCTTCCCGTCGCCGAGGTTGACGCACTCGAAGCCGTAGAAGTGGCGGTTGCCGTCGGTGTCGGCCTCGTCGTCGCCGGGGAGGTCCCGTTCGGCGATGACGGCTCTGAGCACGTCGCCGTCGCCCAGCCCGGCGTGGTTGGCGCGGCCGTTGCCGACCAGATGCACCACGCCCTCCTTGTCGATGACTCCGTGGCACAGCGGGCCCGGCAGCGTCGAGTGCCCCTCGTAGCACAGTTCGACGGTGTGGCCGGTGCCCCTGGTGACGGTGTGGTGGATCATCACGCCGTTCACCGGACCCCAGGGCCCTTTGTGGTTGCGGTTGTGGGTGCGCCAACTGCGGTACTCGCGGACCTCCAGGCCCTCGTCCCGCAGTGCCCTGACCAGCTTGGAGGCGCTCAGGGGTGTGGCCATGCGTTACTCGCTCCTCTCGGGTGTGCCCGGTGCCGTGTCCGTGCCGGGGCCGGCGCCGGCCACGACGCCGGGGTGTCCGTCCGCACCTCAGGCCCGTGGTCCGGCCGTTTCCGTCCCGCTCCCCGGCTCCTCCCGGACGGCCGGTGCCCGCGCCCCGGCCTCCTCCTCGGCCTCCGCCCGGGCCTCGGCCGCCAGTTCCTCCTCGGTCGCCGAGGGGACGGGCCCGGCCAGGGGGCCGAAGGAAAGCCGCAGGTCGGAGACGCCTTCCTCGCCCATCACCCAGGCCAGCGGCGCGTGGTGCACCCGGATGCCGGCCGGCGCGCGCAGCAGGGGCTTGCGGGCCGCGTTCACCGGCCACTCCACCGCCCCGGTGGCGGTACGGGCCGGGATCAGCCAGTGGTCCCCGGGCCGGTAGGCGCCGCCCGGCTCGAAGTACACCTCGACGCCGTCCTCCAGCGGCAGCCAGCGGCCCTCCTCGACCCGGGCCGCCCCGCCCCTCAGCCGGCCGCGCGCACCGCGCCCGCCGCGCCTCGGCGCCTCGCGGTGGTCCCAGCGGCGCAGGTACGGGTGCAGCTCGGGGCGCCGGCCCACGCCGCCGCCCGGCTCCCCCGACAGCCTCACGCGCCGCCCGGGCAGGTCCACCTCCTCCACCCGCAGCAGCGGCAGCGGCTCGCCGCGGCTGGTGTAGGCGGTGTCGGCGAACTCCACCCAGTCCCCGGTGTTCAGGTCGAGCCTGCCGTCCTCGCCGAGCGTGGCCAGCTCCGCCCAGGTGCCGTCGAGGCCGTCGACGGGCAGGACCACCGAGCCGTTCTCCCTGGACCACTTGAAGGTCGCCTCGTCCGCCGTTCCGCCCTCGTGGACCTCCACCCGGTAGAGCTGGTTCTCCGGGCCCCGGTAGCGGGCGTCGGGCCGGAGCAGGCAGGGGTCCTCGTCGGCCCGCTCGGGGCGCCGGCTGCGCGCCGCCATGCGCGACTTCGGCTCGGAGCGCTCGTCGGCCCACCGGTGGAAGGCGGTGCGCAGGGCGTCCTTGTCGGTCTCGCCGTCCTCCACCTCCAGTTCGGAGGCGGGCAGCGCCAGCACCTGCCAGACCACCTTGATGCGGGCGGCGGTGTCCGCCACCGCCGGGCCGAGAGCCACCTCGCGCAGTACCGGGTCCTCGGCCGCGGTCACCGTCCGCTCCCACACCTTCAGATAGGCCATATAGGGGAAGGCGGTGGGCAGCCGGTCACCGGGCCGCTCGGGGTCGCGGTGGCCGTCGGGCTGGTCCCAGTAGGTCCAGTGGGCGGGTGCCCCGTCCGCGTCCCCGGTCCTGCCCCCGGCCCGGTCTCCCGCTCTGTCCCGGCCGCCGCCGTGGCCGCCGTCCTCGTCGGGCCGGCCGTCGTCGCCGTCGCCGTCGTCCTCGACGGCCTCGCCGGGGGCGGGCCGGGAGGCGTCGCACAGGATGCCGTCGACGTAGTAGCGGCCGCCTCCGATGGTCAGGTCGTCCAGCTCGTGGCCGCGGCCGTCGAGCCCGATGGCGAAGCCGGTGGCGCCGGCCGGCCCGCCGTGCCGTCCGATCAGGTCGGCGGCGACGGTGCGGGCCCGGTGCAGCTGGATCGCCGTCTGCTCGTTGGCGTCCGCGTCGAGCTGGACACGGCCCTGCTGGGCGAGCACCGCCGAGTAGTGCCGCTCCGGCCGGAAGGTGATGCGGGAGAGATCAGCGTGCATGGAAGGGGTCCCCCTCGAAAGGTTTTCCGTAACGTCTGCGAGGTCTGCGGGTCCGGGCTTCTGGCCGGCCGGTGGTTCAGGTCACGAACAGGACCCCCGCGTCGGTGCCGGCGGGCGTGTACTCGGCGAGCCGGGCGCGCAGGTTGTCCTCGCGCTGCGGCAGGTACAGGTCGTGGAAGGCGCCCATCGAGGCGCCGTCCTCCGCGCCCCGGAGGATCTCCGGGGGGCAGTCGTCGGCCAGTTGTGCGTACGCGGGCGTGCCGTAGCGTTCGCTCGCGAACAGCGGGCGTGTCCGTTCCGCCTCCCCCGGCCGCGCCGGGTGGCCGGGCACGCAGCGGTACCGGCGCGGGGTGCGTGAGCCCGGCGGCACGTACGAGTGGCGCAGACAGCCGGTCCCGCGCCGGGCCACGTGCATCCTTCCGGTGAACAGGCTGTTCTCGCCGATGGCGACGGCGTGCGTGTACACCTCGCCGATGACGGTGGTGCGGTGTGCGTGCAGGACGGCGTGCGCGTGGCGGCAGTCGGGCGCGGACAGCGCCTCGCGGTCGTGGCCGGTGGCGTCCAGGACACTGTCGCGGATGTGGATCTCCAGCGGGTCGGCGCCCACCTCGTCGCCGGTGACCTGGACGGTTCCCAGGATGCTGCGCTCGATCCGCACGCACGCGGTGGTGCGCTCCAGGACCAGGCTCGGCTCGTTCGGCGACCGCGGTTCGCACTCCGGTTCCAGCGACCAGCCCGGCACCAGGGTGCAGTGCCGGACGACGACCTCGCCGACCGGCCCGGTGACGTTCAGGCCGCGCCCGCCGACCAGCAGCCCGTCCAGGGTGATGCGCGGCGCGTCCCGGCCCGGGGCGCACTCCTCGTCCGCGCGGATGTTGAGCGCGTCCGGCCGGTTGCTGTACCAGTCCAGCAGGCGGATCACAGGTCGGGTGCCCTCGGCGGCGCGCAGCTGGAGCCGGTCGCCGGGGCCGAGGTCGAAGTCGAGCTGCTCCTGGTAGGCGCCGCTGTGGGTGATCTCGATGATGCCCTCGGGGCCGCAGCGCCCGGCCCGCCGGTCCTCGCGCCACCGCGCGTAGGCGTCCATGATGCGCTGGTGGGCGCGTCCGGGGCCGACCCGGTAGACCGCGGCGGCGTCGGGGGTGGTGCGGCCGGGGCGGGCGTACTCGCCGCCGCCGGTGCCGTCGGGGAAGGCGTGGTGGTAGTCGACCCAGAGGCCCCGGCGCGGAGCGGAGCGGGAGCCGAAGGCGATCCGGCCGAGCACCGGGTCGACCGCGACCTGGCCGCGGCGCGGGCGGTAGCGCCAGCCGGTGAGGTCGGCGACGGTGATGTCCGAGGGCGGTACCGGCTCCCCGTCCCCGTCCCGCCGGATCACGAAGGACTTGCCCGGCCCGTAGTAGTCCGTGAGCCGGTCGCCCAGCTGCCGGCGGCGGATGTACGCGGGGACGTTGTCGATCGCGGCGGTGTGGGTGGCCGACGGTTCCGGCTCGGGCCGGGTCACCAGCGGGGTGTCGTTGCCGAGGATGGAGAAGGTGTAGAGGCTGCGGGCCCGGTCGACGCAGTAGGCGGGGGCGTTCGTCACCGGGTACGGCTTGAGCCGCCACACGTACAGGCCGACTCCGGCCGGGGTGTGCCCGCCGGGCGTGCGACGTGAGCCGGCGCGCCGTACGTCGGCCGAGCGCGCCGTGGTGGCGAAGGGACCGTCCGCCAGGTCCAGCGCGGCCCCGTCGCGCAGGTCGGCCAGGCGGCCGCGCTCGAGCCGCCGCCGGCCGGCCGCCGCGGTGCCCGTGCCGTGGAGCCCGACCGGCTGGTGGTGGGCGGTCAGCCGGGAGAACTCCACCACTCGCGCGGGCCAGTCCGCCGCCGACCGCGCCAGCTCCTCCAGCAGGTGGGGAGTGCCCTTGCGGCGCCGGTTGGCGACCGTGGACGCCACGTCCCGGCGCGGCGCGAGCACGCGGGCCAGCCGCTGCCGCGAGACGTGGTCCGGGCTGCCGTCCCGCAGGCCGGTGGCCAGGACCCGCTCGTAGCCGGGCAGCGGCCGGTAGCCGACCAGATCGCCGAGGTAGGGCAGCACCCAGTCGGCGGCGGTCTCCACGAACCAGTCGTCGTAAGCCTGCTCCACCCCGGTGCGTACGAGGTCGACCTGCTCGGCGATCACGGCGAGCAGGGCGCGCAGGGGCTCCTCCCCCGCCCCCCGCGCTCCGCGCCCGCCGTCCCGCAGCCTGTGCCACTGCGGGAGCAGTTCCGCGAGCCCGTCCGGCTCCCTGCTCATGGCCGTGTCCTTCCGTCGTCCGTCGGGATCGTGGAGGTCGTCGGGGCTGTGCGGGCCGCGGGAGCCGTGGGGGTCGCCGGGCTCATCGGGCTCATCGGGGGGCCTCCGTGAGGATCAGCGTGTCCGCCGCCGCGGGCGAGAACATCGCGAGCTGGGCCGGGCGTACACCGCGGAAGACGTACACCGAGCGGCCCCTGGGAAGCGGCCGGGTGTCGGTGACGTCGGGGTTGAGCCGCAGCAGTTCGGTGAGCGTGATGCCGTGGCGGGCGGCGATGTCACCGAGTGTCTCGCCGTCCCCGGCGGTGACGGTGTGGACGCGCTCGTCGTACCGGGCGGGGCGGGCCGGCACGGTCTCCTGCGGTCCGGTACGCCCGCCGCCGGACAGGAGCGGGCCGCCGGGCAGTGCGGACGCGGGCACGCCCGAGAAGACGTCCACGTCCACGTGCTCCACGCCGGGCACCGAGTGAGCCGTCGCCAGGACCTCCGAGAGCCGGGCGGGTTGTCCCAGCTCCCGCCCCTCGAAGCCCATCGCGTCCAGCAGTGCCTGCCGCAGCCGGGGCTCGACGAGGGCCCAGGAGTGGTCGGGCCCGACCGCCACCCGGGCCGCCAGGAGCAGCAGCACCGGCTCGCGCACGTCCACGCGCACCGGCAGCCGGGGGTCGCCGTGGGCGGTGAGGGCGGCGCGCAGGGCGTGCAGGGTGTCGGCGTCCGCGCCGATCGGCGCGTCGCCCACGCCTGCGACCGTCACGTGCAGCACCTGCCGCCGCCCGTCGAACACCTCCCGTGCACTGGCCCGGCCGATGCCGGCCCGGCAGCGGGTGAAGTCCTCGTAGTCCTGGACGGAGACCAGCCGGTCGAGCGCGGAGACGGCGAGCGGGATGCCGCGTCTGGTCGCCTCCGGTCCGTCGGCCCGCGCGCCGCCGGTCGCGGGCAGCGGGTTGGTGACGGCGGTGACGCCGAGCGGCCGGGAGACGGCCTGGGTGATGCGGCCGGCCGCGACGTTGGCGGCGCCGCCGGTGCCGAAGCGGTAGCGGGCCCGTACGTTCTCGTGCCCGGTGGGCAGCCGCGCGCCGTTCACACCGTCGCCGAACGTGACGGTGGTGCGGCCGTCGGCGCCGGTGCCGACGACGTACACCCGCTCCTGCGGCCCGCGTCCGGCGAGGCTGTCGACGGGGTGCCACAGCAGTCCGTCGACGCGTACCTCCAGGGCCGGGCGGGCGCCGTGGGGGTACCCCCGGCCGGAGGCCGGGGGAGGGTTGTCCGCGGGCAGCCAGGTCAGCGGCGCGTTCCAGAGGGCGAAGGTCTGGCCCGCCCGGCTCGCGTCGCCGCTGCCGACGGCCTCGTCGCGTGTCTCGCCGTGTGTCGCGGGCACCACGTTGCCGTGGATCACCAGCGTCTCGCGCCGGTAGCGGTGGGCGAGATCGGCGGTGAGGGTGAGAACGGTGTGGACGTGGTCGCCGGGCAGTTCCGGATCGACCCGCTGCTCGACGGCGGCGATCACCGCGAGTTCGGTGCCGCGCACTCCGGTGGTGCCGGGGATGTCGGTGCGCTCACCGGAGAGGATCAGCCTCCGGCCGGGCCGCAACCCGTCGTACAGCTCGGCCAGTTCGAGTTCGTTGCCGCCCACGTCGTCGCCCAGTGGCTCGTCGGCGGGCCGCAGCGGCTCGCCCGCCGCGTGTACGGTGGCGTCCCGGATGTGGGACAGCAGCACGTCGTGCTCGTCCAGCCAGGGGTCGGCGAGGGTCAGTTCGGTGCCCCGCCCGGTGATCCCGTACCGGGCGTAGGAGCCGGTGCGCACGGCCGTCACACGGGTGGTGACCAGCGAGAGCCTGCTGTCGCCGGGGGTGCCGTCCGGGACGCCCTTGCGGGGGCGCTCGATCGCGACCCAGCTGCCCGCGGTGATCCTCTCGTGCACGGTGTCCAGGGCGAGGACGTTGCGGTGGACGGGCTCGGGGACGGTGGCGATGCCGATCTCCACGGCCGCCGGCCCCCCGCCGGTCCGGTAGACGACGGTCAGCTCGTGGCCGCCGTACGTGGCCCGCTCCGGCCTGTCCGGGGACAGGTGCCACTGCAGCGGCGGCTCACCGTTCCTTATGGCGACCTGTACCCGGGCGTCCGCCCCCGGCCGGGAGACGAACAGCGTCAATTCCGGCAGCCCGCCGCTCAGTTCGGCCGTGACTCCCGGTTCCTGGGAGTCGACCGGGCGCCGCCGCAGCCAGCTCAGGTCGTTGTCCTGCCCGGTGCGGGTGGACAGCCGGACCTCTCCGGGGCCGAGGGCGAAGCGGACGTCGGCGGGGAGGTTCTCGGCGCGCTGGACCGACGCGGTCGTCTCCGCGTGCACGAACTCGGCCCTGACCGGCACCTTCCCGGTCGTGTCGAACACGACCCGTGCGGTGGTCAGCGTGTTGCCCGTCAGGGGCCAGTCGGACTGCCGGATCACCCGGCCGCGCTCGTCCTGCACCGGTTTGAGGGGTGCCGTCGAGCCGAAGGGCGCGGCCGTCACGCGCATCGCCAGCAGGTCGGTGAGGGCTGCGGGGGCCGTCGGCGCGGCCGGCGCCGAGCGGCGCCAGGCCCGGTAGAGCTCGCCGGACAGCGACGGGTCCAGCGCCGCCGCCAGCCGTGCGCCCAGATCGGGCTCCGGGCCGAACAGCCGTACCGGGTCCGCCGGCGCGGCGCCGGCCACGGGCGGGCGGTGCGCCGCCCTTCCCCCGCCCGTGCCCCGGGAGCGCAGCGCGGGCAGCAGTTCGCCGAGCGCGCGGGCGGCCGCGCCGCCCGGCCCTTCGCCGGCTCCGGTGCCCGCGGTGCCCCCTGCCGCGAACCGGCCCGCGAAGCCGTCCGGCCGCAGCGGTTCCAGCTCCGCCGCCCTCTCCCGGAGGTCGACGAGTACGGCGGCCAGCCGCTCGAACCAGGCGGCGCTCTCCTGGTGGGGCCCGGCCAGCGCCCGCGCCTCCGCCAGCCGGTCCACGGGTTCCTCCAGGCGGCGGGCGAACGCCGCGGGGGTGTCCAGCAGGTCGAGGTCGGCCCGTAGCCGGCCGAGCACCTGCTCGTCGAACTCCTCGACGAGCAGGCTGCCCGCCGGCCGCGGGTTGGGGCTGTCGGCGGCCGGTGTGATCCACCGCTGCAGCTCGCCGACCAGCTCGGCCAGGGTCGGGGGCGGGGAAACGGGCAGGCCGAGGGCCGTGCTGTCGTCGTCCCGGTCGATGCGGATCCGCGTCACCGGCAGCAGCAGCCGCCTCCCGGAGCCCGCAGGGCCTTCGGGCGCTCCGGGGCCTTGGGGGCCGTCGCCGCCGAAGACGAACAGCAGGTGGTCGCCCACCGAGAGGGCGTTGGCCGTGCCCGCGACGTACAGCTCCGAGCGTTCCCGCAGATCCTCGTGGGTCAGCGGGGCCGGGCGGCGGCGCCGCACCCTCAGGTCGTTCCACGACCAGCGGGCCGTCAGGTCCTCGGTCGTCTCGAACGTCTGCGCCTCCTCGCGGGAGGAGGCGGGCACGCTGTGGCTGCGCGAACCGCGCGGGATCAGCACGGGGACGTCCTCGCGGCTGCGCGGGTCCCGGTCCACCGTGTACGCCAGATGGGTGTCGGCGGCGATCCCGGGGCGCGGCCGGTAGCCGACCAGCCGGCCCAGCCGTACCAACGAGCGGTGGTCGTCGGCGGTGCGCAGATAGCCCTCGTCGGCGATCCGCTCGGAGTGGAAGGTCAGCAGGTCGCCCAGGACCGCCCAGGCGTCCAGCAGCGCGATCGCCGGGTCGTCAGGGGTGCGGACGGTCAGCCGGCGCAGGGCCGGGTAGGCGGGCGAGGCCAGCCGGTCGAGCATCGCCGCCAGGAAGGAGCCGTACTCGCCCACCCGGTGGTCGAGCGCGGTGCGTCCCGGCGGGTTGTGGGGGGCCCGCGGCGCGCGGCGCTCGTCGTGGCGCCCGCCGCCGTCGGGTACGCGTCCGCGGTGGCAGCCGCGGGAGCGGCCGCCGCTGTGGTCGCCGGTCATCGCGTACCTCCCAGCCTCAGGGCGAGGCGGCCGTTCTCCGGCCGCTCCGGGTCGTTGTCGCACCGGGCGGCCTCCAGTGGGGCCAGCCGCAGCACGCCGTCGTCCGGCACCGGGCCGCCGGCCGGGTCCGGGGCGTCGGTGGAGGCGTCCGCGAACAGCCGCCGCAGCCGGGTGACGCGTACGCTCTCCACGCCCTGGACGGCCGCGGCGACGGCCACCAGGCGGCTGAGCCGCACCGGCTCACCGAAGCCGAGCGCGTCCGGGTGGAAGAGGCCGAGCCGGCCTCCGGGCAGCCGGCGGTTGCCGAGCACCCGGCGCAGATCGGCCAGGATCCGGCCCGTCTGGTGGCCGGGTGTCACGCACACCTCCACCTCGATGTCGAGCGGCACCGGCCGCGCGGGCCCGACCACCAGGTCGTGGCCGATGAGGCGGTAGGCCTCCAGCGACTGCGCCACCGCGTCGAGGAGTTCCGCGGGCGCCTGTCCGGTGCCGTCGGCGTCGATGGCGACATGCGCCTCCCGCGCACTGCCCGTCCAGCGGATCTCGGCCGCCGCCCGCTGCACGCCGGGCAGGGCGGAGGCCAGTTCGGCGTAGTCCCGCGCGGTCACGGCGCGCAGCCGCACCCGCCCCGGGGCCGTCGGCGCGAGCCGGCGCACCTGGTCGACGGGCTCCGGCCCGGTGCCGCCGGCGGCCGGCAGCGGGTTGCGCACCCCGGCCACGGGCATCGGCTCGCCCGCGTCCCCGCCCTCCCCGGCATCCCGGCACAGCACCAGGTGGTTGATGGCCTCGGCACCGACGTTGCCGGCCCTGCCGCCGCCCAGCCGGTAGTGGGCCTCCAAGATGGTGCCGGGTTCGGGCCGGGCGCCGTGCATGCCGTCGCCGAAGCGCAGCGCGAGCCGCCCGTCGTCCTCCAGCTCACCGGTGAAGTGGCGGTCCCGGGGGCCGCTGCCGAGGAGGTCGCGGCGCGGCTCCCACACGGCTTCCGCTCCGTCCCCGCCGTCCCCGCTCCCGCTTCCGGTGCCGCCGGTCAGCCGTACGGCCGGGAGCGCCGCGCGCGGATCAGGGGTCAGCGCGGACGCGGGTCCGTGCAGTTCCGGCTCGTCCGGGTGGAGTCCGGCCGCGTACGCCGGGCCCCAGTCGTGGGCGATCTCCCAGGCCGTGCGCCCGTCCAGGACGCGTCCGGCCCGGGCCCGTGCCGTCAGCACCTCCAGCCGGCGCAGCTTCGCCGCCAGCAGCCGTTCGGCTCGGTGGAGCAGCTCGCGCAGGGCGGGCACCGGGCGGCGGCGCAGCTCCAGCCGCTCCAGCGTCTCCAGCCCGAACAGCACGGCCAGTTCGGCGATCTCCCCCTCGTCCAGCCCGTCGCGGTCGCGGGCGCTGCGCCACAGCTCCACCAGCCGCTGCCGTGCCCGTCCGGGGAGGGCGGCCAGCCGTTCGGCCTGGCCGGCCGAGACATGGCGGGGGTCGGGGAACGGCGCGGTCTGGGCGACGGGGAAGCGGTGCAGGCGGGGACGCAGGCGCGGGGCGATGCCGGGGTAAACGGACTGGGCGAGCAGTGTCTCCAGCGCGGCCTCCTGCTCGTAGGCGGTGCCGGGCACCGCCTTCTCCCCCTTCCGCCCCGCCCGCTCCACGCCGAGCCCGGCCCGCCGTACCGCCTCCTCGCCGACGACCTCGGACAGTTGGCGGATGTGCACCGGTGTCAGCGGCCTTCCGCGGGCGGTCTGCCGGAGCCGGTCCAGGATCAGCCTGCCGGGCCGGTTGCCCTCCGCCTCGTACGCACCGTTCCGGCAGCCGAACGCGGGCGGCCCGCAGGACGGGAGGACGGCGGGCACCGGCGGTACGCGCAGTCGCTCGGGGAGGTGTCCGCGGAAGGTGAGCGAGCGGCCGTGGTCGACGAGGGCCACGTTGCCGCGCGCGACGGTGACGTCCTCCACCGGCTCGCAGTCCCGGCCGCCGAGCGTGGTCAGGTGCAGCGGGAAGGCGAGCGCGTCCTGGCGGGCCCAGGTGACCTCCAGCACCGGCTGGTCGCACAGCCGGTCGACGGCCGGGGTGACGGAGGTCAGCCGTACCGCCTGCCGGCGGGTGGGGTCGGCGTCGCCGGGGGTTCCCGAGCGCGGCCCCCTGACCTCCTCCAGTACCAGCAGATCGCCGGGGCGCAGGTCCAGCCGCCGCTTCCGGCGGCCCCTGCCGGCGGTCTCGTCGCTCCCCCCGTCGGCCTGTCCGTCGGTCCACTCGTCACGCAGGGTGGCGCGGGTGGCGCCCTCGGGCAGTGCGCACTGCTCGCCGTCCCAGGTCCACAGGCGGATGGTGTTGTGCTCGGGCCGCAGCCGCAGCGGCGTGTCCGTGACCGGTTCGAAGACCTCGACCGAGCCGCGCTCCTGAAGCACCGCCAGGTCGTGGTCGTCGATGACCGTGCCGGTGCGCGGCCGGTCGCGCGGGCCGAGGGTGCGCACGTCCACGGCGGCGAAGCGGTACGTCCCGGCGAGCAGCGTCAGCGGCCGGGCCACCTCGACGGCGACCAGCGCGCGGGCGCTGCAGCCGTCGTGCATCGGGTAGTCGACGAGCCGTACGTGGCGGCGCACGGAGACGCGGCGGCGGGCGGTGTCCAGGTACGCCTCGGTGGCGGCCGCGTCCTGCTGGTGGCTGATCTGGTCGGCGGTGTACGCCAGCAGCTCGACCAGGGTGGTGCCCAGGTCGGCGGGGTTGCGTTCGGTCCAGTCGGGCGCCGTCAGGGCCAGACGGTCCATGAGGAGCCGGCGCAGGGTGTCGTAGTCACGGGCGGTGTAGTCGATCACGGGGGCGGGCCGGAAGGTCCCGGGCGCCTCTGCCGTCTCTTCCGCCTCCTGCGGATCCCGGCAGTCGAGCGGCGCGGGGCAGTCGGGCCGGAACGAGAACTCGGCCGCGTGGTATCGCTGGTCGAAACCGGGGAACGGCTCGGTGCCGGGGCGGCCGTAGGGGTCGGTCCCGACGATCGCCAGCCGGTGACGGCCGAAGCCCCCCGTCCGGTCCACGGTGACGTACAGCCGGTCGTCGAGCTCGGGGTCCTCCTCCCTCTCGACCTCCAGGGCGACGGCCCGGATCTCCGTGCCCCCGCGGCCCGCTTCGATGCGGATGTTCTCCGGGCACAGGCCGTGCGGCGCCTTGCCCAGGAAGGTGACGGTGAGGGTGAGCCCGTCGTCGCCGACCTCCACCGCGTCCACGCCGTTCAGCCGCGCCGCGCGTACCCTGCCGCGCCTGCCTCCCGGGTGCGGGAGCGTCTTTCCCCTGCCGCCGCTCATGCCGCGGCCCTCCCCTCGAAGACCTCGTCGCGCCTGTCGCCCGTGGCGCGCACCGTGTAGCACAGATGGACACGGACGGTGTTCTCCTCGCCGATCACGTCCAGGTCCTCCACGGCGATCAGTTCGCCCAGCCAGCGCTGGAGCGAGGCCTGCACCGACAGCTCCAGCGCGGAGGCCAGCTCCGGGCTGTTGGGCGTGAACACCAGATCCAGCAGCCCGCAGCCGAAGTCGGGGCGCATCACGCGCTCGCCGGGGCTGGTGAACAGCAGCTGCTCGATCAGATCGCGCACATGCTCCTCGTACGCCGCCTGCGCGGTCCGGCCGCGCCGGTCGACGCGGAAGGGGAAGGCGATGTCCCGGCGTGCCGCCTCGGCCCTCATCCGCAGGTCACCCCCTTGTGCGCCGCCGGTGCGACGAGCGGCTGCCCCTGCGGCACGAGCCCTGCGGTGAAGCACATGCCCGGCGTGCCCTCCGTCAGCAGCGGCGAGCCGTCCACCGTCACCCCGCCGTCCGCCGGCGTCCAGCGGACGGTGGTACACGGCACCGGCACCCCGTCGACGGTGTGGCGGCAGCCGGTGACGGTGTGGACGAGCGCGCCGGTGGCGGCCGGCAGACCGTCGACCAGCACCCCGTGCGCATCGGCGCCCGCGACGCCCGCCCGGCCGCCGTGCGGGCAGCCGACCGCGGTTCCCGTGTGCATGACTTCTCCCGACAAGGCTTCTCCCCCGTTCCGTTCAGCGTTTGATGGGCACGATCAGCCGGCCCTGGTTGACGTCGACCCGGTCCCCGGCCACCGAGACCGAGGCCCCCTGCCCGTTGTCGATGTGGATCCCGCCCCGGGTGACGCGGATGTACGGGCCCGGCCTGCCCTCGCCGGGGCCCGGCGCCTGGAGCAGGATTCCGGTCTCCGGGTCGTCGGAGACCACGATCTTGTGTCCGCCGCGGGTCTGGATGACGACCGGTTCGGCGCCCGTGCGCGCCGCGGCCCGGGCGTCCTCCGGCAGCTCGCTCGCCTCGCCGTACCAGCAGCCCGTCCAGATCGGGTAGCTCGGGTCGCCCTGCTCGAACTCGATCCAGACGCCCGCCCCTCGCCCCGGGACCACGTACTGGCCGGACCGCTCGCCCGTGAAGGGGAGGCAGGGCATGGCCCAGGTGGAGGGCTCGCCGCCGAGCACGTCCGGGACGTGGGCGGTGATCCGGCCGATCCCCAGCGGGTCGTCGTTGTCCGCCACCCGGCCTCTGAACTTGCCGAGGAAGCGGTTGTTCGGTGCTGGCGCCATGCGGACTGCTCCTGGTCGGTCTGTGTGGTCTCGGCGGCCGGCCCCTACGGGCGGACGGTGTCCCCGCGCGCGATCAGGCCCTCGCGCGAGAGCGTGAAGTTCTGCCGGTACGAGCCGGGCGTGAGGTTGTGCGTGACGGAGGTGACGTAGTACTCGCCGTCGTAGGTCACGCCCGCCCCGCGCACGCCGACGAGCTCGCGCGGGCGCAGTACGTAGCCGTGGCGGTTGACGTCGAGCTGCCCGGAGCCGGAGATCGCGTCGGCGGACGTCGCGGCCCGTGCCAGCGCCTCGGCCCTGGCCTGCGCCTGGTCCTTCTTGGCGGTGCCGGTCAGCCGGCGGCGCTTGAGGGCCGGGCTCGCGCGCCTGCCCAGCGGCGGGCGCAGCGGACCGATGTCGGGCTGGGGGATCAGGGTGGACTCGCGGGTGCGCGGATCCTGCCAGTGGGCCTGCGGCTCCTCGCGGGCGGCGCCGTCGTAGGCGAAGGTGAGCTGGTCGACGGTGGAGTGGACGTCCATGTTGACGTTGAGGGCGTGCTGGGGCAGGCCGACGCGGCGCTGCGGGCCCCAGTAGGCGGTGGAGTGGCCGGGCCGCGGGCCGGGCTCCAGGTAGAAGACGTAGCCGTTGGCGCGGGCCAGTTCGTTGACGTAGGCCAGGTCCGTGCCCGTCTGGTAGTCCACGCGGTGCTCGGCGCGGGGCTGCTGGACGATCTGCTCGGGGTGGACGTCCGGGTGGACGCCGTAGTCGGCGTACCGGGCCAGGATGCGCTCGACCCGGCGGGCCGGGGAGAGGTTGGGGTAGCGGTCCACCCTCTCCTCCAGGTCCATCAGGATGCTCAGGTCCTCGCCGGTGACGGTCAGGGTCGTCCGGCCGGGCTGGTTGCTCGCCCCGACCTCCTGCCGCACGATCAGGCCGTCGAGGAGGACGGTCGGCGTGCCCTTGATCGTCGTGGTGACGATGACGCGGGTGCGCGGATCGAAGAACCCCTCGGGCAGCAGGTTCGAGATGATCGCGCCCTTCTTGGTGAGGTCGAACGCCAGCTGGAAGCCGGAGCGTTCGCCCGCGGTGCTGGTGATCTGCGCGGACAGCAGCGCCTCGCTCACCGCTTCGGGCACGGGCCGGGCGAGGTGGGGCCCCATGCTCAGGGTCAGGTGGATCGGCCCGCCGCCGACACGCTCATCGGCCATGCGCGCCTCCTCCCGGGAAACCGCCGGGCAACGGCACGTCGATCTCCCGTCCCGGCTCGGCGGTCAGCTCGCGCGGGTCGAGGACGGGGTTGGCGTCGGCGATCCGCCACCACTGGGAGGGGTCGCCGAAGTAGCGCTGGGCGAGCTGGTCGGGGCGCTCGCCGCCGCTGACGGTGTGGACGACGGTGTCCTCGTCGCGGTCCTCGGGCAGCGGCGGCAGCAACCGCCGCCTGGTGTAACGGACTTCGGTGCCGTCGGGCATGCGGCGCACGGCGATCTCGGCGTCGTGGTAGCGGCTCGTCCTCGGGTACGGGTGCGAGCCCGGGATCCCGTCCTGCGGACCGCCGTGGGCACCGCTGTCGTCTGCCATGGCCTCTCACACCCTCCCCGTTCCGATGTCGGCCCCGGTCAGCCCGAGCGCCCCCAGGGTCCCCGCCCGCGCGGTGCCGGCCAGCCGCTCCTTCTGCGCCAGATGCGCCAGGTACAGCTCGGCGCCGCGGTGCCCGGCGGGCAGATCGCTCACCGTCAGCACCTTCATCCCGATGCTCAGGCTCGCCCGTATCGGGTTGAGGTTCACGTCGAAGGCGGACTCGTTGACCGACAGCTCCGTCAGCCGCACGGGCATGACGCGTTTGCTGCCCCAGGTGAACAGGGTCAGCGGCATCTCGATCGGGCTGATCTCGATGGCGCCCTTCTTCGACAGCCGCGTGGCCTCCCTCAGCTGGGCGGTGGTCGGCTGTACGAGCATCTCCAGCGTCGCGAGCTGCGGATGGATCCCGTCGGGCGCCGCCAGCTCCAGCTGGTCGGTGGCGTCGATCTCGGCGGTGAACTTCCACGTCTCCTGCGCCGGCCCCTTCAGCCGCAGCGCCTCGTTCCGGTCCCCTCCGCTCCCCCCGCCCCCGGCGTCACCGCTCCCGCCCGCGGCCTGCGGGCTGATGCTGCGCTCCAGGGTGTCGGGGTTGAACTGCAGCACGATGATGCGCTGCGGTATCCCCCGCTCGGGATCGACGATCACGATCCCGGACCGGATGGGCCTGGGAATGTCCGCGTACCTGGTCACAGCCGGGCCTCCAGGCGCTCGCGAAGCGGACTGTAGTCATGCTCCGGAAAAAGACTGGGGAATGCTTCCAGCATGCGCTTGACGTGGTCTCCGAGGCCAGCGACGGACGAGTTCTGAAACGAGATGTCGGCAAACAGGTACTGCCAGCCCCGAGTCCCTTTGGTGATCAGTAGGTTCTCGATGTACTGGCGGTAAGTCAGATCGAGTTGCACGTACCCGATGGGGTTAGGTTCGCCGCCGATGCGCGCGAGTTCATAGTGCCAGATCTCAAGCGGTGAGGAGTTAGGCAGCAGTCGTAGGTAGGTCATGGATCCGCTGCCGGAGTAGTACGCGCTGTCAATGTACCGGAGTTGACTCACGAAATCTCTTTTAAAGCCAGGTGGGACGGTTTCGACCGCCGGATCCGGCCCCTGCGTGAGGATTTCTAAAGGGTCGGGAACGCGGTACTCCCCGAAGAATCTTGGAAGAGGATCCCTTGTATGCCAGTGGACGGCCAGGCCCGGAACCCTGAGGCAATCATCCAGCATGTCCTCATCCAGGTGGATACCGACCCACTCCTCCCCGAACCCGGACAGCGGCTGAAGGTCGGAGAAGGACTCCGCGGGGTCGTTCCATGATTCATCGTCTATCTTGATTCCTCCCGCTCGCCGCAGATCCTGGATCGAGGAAAAGTGGAGGGATTCCAGATGGTTCAGGGCAGTCAAGTGCTTCCTTCCAGTCATTTCAGAGGGTGAAGAGTCCGCTGTTGTAGTTGACTTCGATCTGCGGCCACACCTTTCTCTCGAATTCGTAGATCCCCTTACCAGATGTATGTTTGTATGCCGACAGCTTCGCCTTCATGTCGGCGATATCCGTAAACGGGCGCAGCTTGCTCACGGCTATGAACGTGATGCCATGATTGCCGAGAAGAGGGCGGACCCGGGCCGCCTCCGCCTGGTTACCCAGATTGACCGTATTCAGGTTCACGGTCGCAGACCGCCGCCTAGGAGGCGGATCGAATTCCACCTTTTCCTGGCTCCGCCACGGGGAGGAATTCCAGTCGGACCTGCTGGCACCCGACCCCGGCCCCTTGTACTCGTGGGTGCGATAGGTGGCCGTTATCTTTCGGGGGAACCAGTCGGGATAATTACTCCTTCCGGGATATCCGGCCGCCGGACCTTGGTACAGTTCGAGGTCGAGCTTGTAGTCACCCGGGCGTTTCGGCCTGTCATTGGCATCGGAGTTACCGAATTTTCCGGCCGCCTCCCCTTCGATCTGATTATAGAATCCCCTATTCTTATAGTTCGGCGCGGGCACGAAGTTCGCCGCCATACTGGGCCCGCCGAGTTCCCGCGGCAGCAGATGCATGAGGTCCCACTGGAGGTTTCCCTGATCCTCCCAGAGGCCGTTGGTGTCGATGTACTGGAAGCCTCTGAGCATACGGGTCTTGGCCGGCCGGCCGGAGGGCGGATACTGACCGTTCCTGCCGGCCCACCTCTTATTGATGAACTGCTGATTGAAGCCGCTCGGTTTCGTGTTGATGTCGTTGGTGAACTGCAGTTTGTCGGGATTTGGCAGCCGGATGGGTTCAAGCCGCTCAACGCCTTCCTCGTTGATTCCCGAATTGGTCGTGGTATCGGGATTCAGTGAGGCTGTCACCCGGAATTCTGGATGGCCGATCTTGCGCAATGCGGTGATCCGGTACCAGGACCGCATCGATTCGAGAGCGAAGAGGAAGGCAGGTGTACGGGTACCCCGGCGGAGCATCCGGTCGATCCTTGGGCGGATTCGCGCGGCGATTTTCCGGAGACGTGCCTTCTTGGACTCGCTGCCGTTCTCGCTCTTCCGGCGCTGACCGCGCAGTCGGCGCTTCTGCTCCTGGCGGCGCTTGCGCTGGTCGAGCAGGAGGTCGCGGCGGCGGCGGTAGGCGTCGCGCATGCGGCGGGCGTTGTTGTCCAGGGAGCGGTCGAGGCGGCCGTCGCGGTCCTTACGGTCGAGGGCCTGCCGGGCTCTGCGGATGCGGTTCTGGGCGGCCCTGACCGTCTGCCGCGCACGGTTTTCGGTACGCGCCTCCGGTGAAGTACGACGCGGGCGCGGGGCGGGCCTGGTGCCCTCCGTCTCGCGGCGCGCGGGGGTCCGGGACTGGTCCTGTCCGGTGTCCTGGGTGCGGCTGTCGGGCCGGTCCGTACGCGAACGGTCGTCCGGGCGGCGGGTGTCGGGACGGCGCGCGGAGTCGCGGCGGGACTGGGGCGAGTCCGGCCGCCGGGCCGGGCGGGTCTGTGTGCGGGGCCGCTTCGGCTCGGCCGGCGGGTTGCGCGACATCTCCGCGTTCACCCGGCGTGTCCGCTCCTGTGCCCTCCTCGCCTCCTCGTGCGGGTCCTGGCCCTTCTTCGGGTCGTTCTTCGGCTTGTCCGCCGTCGGCGGCCTGTCGGTGTCCCGCGGTTCGTCCTCGTCCTTGGCGCCGGGCTTCTTCTTCCCGAGGTTGGCCGCGACGCCCTTGAGCCGGTCGCCGACCTTGCCCACGTACTTGCCGATGCCGCTGAGCAGGGCCTGGTAGGCCAGCTCCAGCAGGGCCACCACGCCCGAGGCCACGGCCTTGGCGAACAGCACGCCGGCGTTGCCGCCCTTGACGGCCTTGAGGTAGTCCATGAAGGCGCCGAAGGCCCGCAGGATCTCGCTCAGCGACTCCCAGGCCGCCTTGAAGGCGTCGATGATCGCCATCACCCAGCCGGCGCCGGGGATCAGCTTGGCGATGACCTTGGTGATGATGATCTCCCCGATGATGATGGGGAGTTGGGGGAGCGCGGCGTCCCACGCCTCCTTGGCCATCTGCTCTCTGCTGACGCCCCCGCCGATCAGCTTGTCGAAGACGGCCTTGGGGAGCCCGAGGATCTCCTGGATCTTCTCGCTGAACCAGTTCCTGATCGCCGAGGTGACTTCCCGGAACAGATGGTTCCTGGCCCCGTCCTCGGCCGAGGCCTTGGCGCCGCTGAGCCAGCCGCCCGGGTCGGAGAGGATGTCAGTGGCGATCATCGCCCACTCCCCAAGGGCGTTGAGCAGGCCCATGGCGAAGTCCATGATGCTCTTGAGCGCGCTCCTGACCGCATCGACCGCCGCCCGGAGGCCCTCCATCAGGGCGTCGAGGATGCCACTGAGGATCTTGCCCATCTCGTCCAGGAGTTCGGTGACGATCCGCTTCAGCTCGTCCGCGATCCGGTTGACCAGGGCGATGGCCGCGTCCCTGATGCGGATGATGAGGGTCCGCAGCCGGTTCGCGATCTCCACGATCGCGTCGAGGAGGTCCTTGCCCAACTGGACCAGGGCCTGGGTGAACTCCTTGAACTTGTCGACGATGAACTGCCGGGCCGCTTCGATCCAGCGGATGACGGTGCCCTTGAAGTCCTTGATGAGGCTGGTGATCGCCTCACGGGCGGCGCGGAAGAAGCCGACGATCGCGTTCTTCAGCTCGATGAGCTTGTCGCGGATCCAGTCGAACGCCCTGGAGAGCCAGTTGCCGGAGTCGCTCTTGGCCGTGTCGCGCTTGCTCCTGGCATCGTCCTCGGCCTTGGTCTTCTCCTTGCCGATGTCCTCCTGCTTCTTCTTCCGGTGCTCCTCGGTGTCCTTGTCGGTCTGCTCCTCCTTGTCCCTGACGTCCTTGCGGATCCTCTCGGTCTTCTCGGTCTTCTTTGTGCCGAGTGAGTCGAGCTCGCCGTCCTGCTCCTTGCGCCACTGCTCGCGGGAGGACTCCACCTCAGCCCTGGTCTTCCGGCGTTCGGCGGCCTGCGTGCGGGTGTTGCTCTCGACCTCGCTGCGGACCTGCCGCCTGTGGCGCTCCCGGGACTCCCGGAAGCCCCCGTCCTTGGCCTGCCGCTTGTCGGACATCTGCTTCTGCCCGTCGGTGAACGCGGTCCGGATCTGCGGGCCGCGCTCGTGCTCCGCCACCGCGGACACGGCCTCTGGGGGGATGCGTCCGCCCATGGACGGGCCGCCGCCTCCGCCGGGGCCCCCCTGTCCCTTCCCTCGCGGGACCTTGGCTGTCAGGGTCTCCTCGGGCACATCGGGGTAGATCTGGTCCTCGCCCAGGGGACGCCCGGCGTCATCGCGGCCTGAGGCGTGGAGTTCCCGGCCTTTGGCGTCGAGTTCACCGCCCTGTTCGCCGGCGCGTCCGTCCGTCTCGCCCCGGAGGCCGACCCCTGGCGCCGTGCCGACGTCAGCCTGGGCGAGCATCTCGTCCTCGGTGGGCAGGTCGAGGATCCACTGGACCACCGCGTCGGAGTCGATGAGGTCCTCGTCGGCTCCCAGGAAGTCGGCGACACCGTTGATCGCCCCCACGACTAGCTGGGCTCCGCCCGCCAGAAGGCCTTCGAGGGTGCTGGGCTCCTCGATGTCCTCCCCCGGGATCTCGCCCTCCGGGGCCTTGTCTCCCGTGACCTCGGCCTTCTCCTTCTCCGGGGCGTCGACCCGGGCGGCCGGGTCACCTGAGTACTGTCCCGGAGCAGAGGTCTTCGGCGCGCCGTGCAGGGTCTGCGGGGCACCCGCGGGGCGCTCCGTCGTCGGCGGCGCGTCCTGGAGGGTCTGGTGTTCGTCGCCGACGGTCTTGTCGACCGCGCCGTTCACTCCGCCCAGCGCTTCGAGCGCGCGGTGCGGTTTGAGGTTCGCTGCGGTGGACAGACCGGCTTCCGGCGTCACCTTCGACAGTTTGGGGGCCGCGGGGTCCTTCTTCGGCCGGGACGAGGCGGTGGGGCGGGCGCCGCCCCCTCCCCCGCCACCACCCAATGCGCTCCGGGTGCCGCCACCACCGCTGACCGATCGTGAGGGCCTGGAGCCGGACCTCGGTACGGGGGCGGGTTCGGGCCGGGATGCCGGGGCCGAAGGCTCCTGCCGCTGCCGGGATCCCGCCCCGTCCCCCGGCGTGGCGTCGCTGGTGGAGCCGTCACCGCCGTCCGCGCCCGAGACATGGGTGTCCCGGGCCGGGGACGCCTCGGCCGGAGTGTCCGTGGCCGGCCCGGGAGCGGTCGTGCCGGTGGCGCCGCCCCCTGAGGGCGTGCCCGAGGTGCCCGCGCTCCGAGCCGGGGCGGAGGACGCGGTGGGCGTGTCGGAGGAGGTGCCGGAGGAACCAGAAGTTCCGGCCTCCGTCGCCTCCTCCTTCGGGGCTCCCGTATCGGCCGTCTCGGGTTCCGGACCCTTCTCCGGTTCGGTTGTTCGCTCCTCGCCCTGCTGCTGCGGGCCTTCGGGAGTCGTGGGCTCGGGCTTCGGCTCAGGGGCGTCGGCGCGGCCGTCGGCGGTGCCGGAGGACGGAGACAGCGGGTCGGCCTCCTGGCGGCCCGGCGCCCCGGTGCCGAGATCACGCGCCGTACGGTCACCGGCTCCGGCACTGGTCGCCGGGGAGACGGACGCGCCGCCGTCGGCGGGCAGCGGTTCGGCGAACCCGGCGTCCTCGGACGCGGCCTCCTCCGCGTCCTCCTCGTCCCGTCTGGCCTGCACCTGTTCGGCCTTGGTGGCGGGCGGTCCGGGGAAGCTCGGCATCCGCCCGCCGGTGTCCGAACCGGGCGCGGTCTCGTCGGCGGTCGGTACGACGGAGACGTCGAGGTCGGTGGCGGGTAGGAAGTCCTCGGGCCTGAGTTCGGTGTTCCATGCACTGTCCTGGTCGGTGGCCCGCTCGTCCTCAAGTCCGTCGAGCGCTCCGGGTTCACCGCTCGGGCCGGGTTCCAGGCCGATCGACTCGTCCTGTGCGAGCGCCGGCTCGTCCTGGGGCCGCTTCCCTTCCAGGATGCCGCGGTAGCCCGGGTCGGCCGTCCTCAGCAGGGGGCCGGGTTCCACTCCGGCCCGCTTACCCTCGCGCGTGTCCCGCTTGTCCGCCCGGCCCGGTTGCTGCCCCACGACCAGGGGCTCCACGGCTCCGGGCCGGTTCCTGGCCGCGGACTCCTCCTTGCTCGCCGCGGGGGTGCCGCCGGTTCCGGGCGCCTC
The DNA here is from genome assembly GCF_054072955.1 of Streptomyces sp. SS8. Taxonomy (NCBI): domain Bacteria; kingdom Bacillati; phylum Actinomycetota; class Actinomycetes; order Kitasatosporales; family Streptomycetaceae; genus Streptomyces; species Streptomyces sp. SS8. The sequence continues at coordinate 55,995 of NZ_JBSVCZ010000018.1, read as the reverse complement.
GGAGCGGCCGCCCGCACCGCTGCCGTCCTGCTGCCGGGGCTGGGCGGCCCCGCCGCCCGGAGCCGTGTCCCGGCCGCCGCTCGTCCCCGCTGCTCCCGTGCCTCCGCTGGAACTCTCCGAGTTCCCGGAGGTCCCGGCGGGCCGCCGTGTGCCCTGGCGGACCGCGCCTGTGCCGCCATGTCCGTGCCGTCGCCGGTCCGGCCGTTCCGGTGCTGCCTTCCCTTTCTCCTCCTGCCCGGCAGCCCCTTCGGGCTCCTGCCGCTCCTCGTCCGTGCGCTGTCCGTCGCTCCGGTCGTCGCGGGACCGCTCCTCCTCGGCCCGCTGTCTCCGGTCGGCGGCTTCGGCTTCCTCCCGTTCGTCCTCCAGAAGTTCGGCCGCCTCCGGAACGGCCTCGGGCGCACCGAGCGACTCCGGTTCGAGCGTGCCCTCGTCCTCGGTCTCCTCGACCAGCTCGATCAGCCTGTCGAACTCCGAGGTGAGCAGGCGTGATTCCAGCCGGTCGAGAACGGCGTCCTGCATCTCGGTGGAGAATCGGGCGAGTTGCACGCGCACGCGCTTGGAGCGGTCCTGCGGGTCGCCGCGCAGGGAGCGGAGCACGCCGTTGGCCAGGCGGTCGACGAGGGTGGCCGGATCCAGTTGCTCCATGCGCCGCTGGTCGGCGTCGACCGTGGCGTAGCGCAGCCAGCCCGGGGTGGCCCGGCCCTCCTCTACTCGCTCGGCCGCCGGACCGCCCGCCCCGCCGTCGCGGGACACGTCCTGCGCCGCCGTCTCCGCCTCGCGCTCCACCGTCTGCTGCGGCAGGCTCACCGAGCCCAGGTCGCGGCCGGCGCGCAGCGCGCCGAGGCCTTCGGGGTTCTGGACGGTGTGGAGCAGTTCGTGGGCGAGCAGGCGCATGCCGTCGGCGGTGCCCGGGTGGTACGCGCCCTCACGGAAGAAGATGTCCTGGCCGACGGCGACGGCGTCCGCGCCGAGCAGGTCGGTGAGGGCGGCGGCGTCCCGGTCTGTGTGCAGGCGTACGCGGCCCAGGTCGTGGCCGAGCCGCTCCTCCAGTTCGCGGCGGACGCTCGCGTCGAGCGGCAGTCCGGCGGCGCCGACGACGTCCTTGGGCTCGGGCACGGGGGATTTGGCGCCGCGCTCCTTTCGCTCCCCGCGCCTGCGGCGTTTGGCGTCCTGCGCCGAGCGGGTCTCCTGTGACGCCGTGTGCGAGCTCATCGGCGCCCCCTCCCGTCCGCGGGCCTCGTCTCGCCACGTCCCGACAGACCCGCGTGCACCGCGCGTGCCAGCGCCTCGCCGAGGCGGGACGGCGAGGTGGTGGCGGGCAGCGGTGGCAGGCCGGACAGGGCCTCCAGGGCGCGCCCCCCGCCGTCCGCCGCCAGCGGTACGCCGCGCTCCCGCACGAGCCGGGCCAGCTCCGCCTCGAACGCGGTCGTGACCCGCTCCGGGTCCACCCTCGCGTCGAAGCCGTCGAGCACCAGCTCGCCGATGTCCACCCGGACCGCCGTGTCGCGGACTGTGTTGCGGGCCGTGTCGCGCACGGCGTCGTGTGCGGCGTGGCGCGGCGTCTCGTTCACACCCATCCGCGGACCTCCGAGGGCGTCAGGGAGCGTTCCAGCTTCAGGTACTCGGTGCGTGCGGCGGCGAGCATGTGGCGCATCCGCAGTACGTCCCCCTCCTCGGCGGCCAGGAAGGCCGCGGAGAGGGCGATGTTGCGGATCGAGCCGCCCGCGACCGTCAGCCGCGCCAGCAGCTCGGGGTCGATCTCCTTGGCCGGGGCGCTGTCGGGCAGCACCCGGCGCCAGATCTCGGCCCGTTCGGCCTCACCGGGGAAGGGGAAGTCGACGACGAAGCGGATACGGCGCATGAAGGCGGTGTCGAGCGCCTTCTTCATGTTGGTGGTCAGGATCGCCAGGCCCCGGTAGGCCTCCATACGCATCAGCAGGTAGGAGACCTCGAGGTTGGCGTAGCGGTCGTGGCTGTCCCTGACCTCGCTGCGCTTGCCGAACAGTGCGTCGGCCTCGTCGAACAGCAGTAGTGCGCCGCCGAGTTCGGCGGCGTCGAAGACGCGTCGCAGGTTCTTCTCGGTCTCGCCGATGTACTTGGAGACGACCTGGGAGAGGTCGACGACGAACAGGTCGAGCCCCAGCTCGCGGGCCATCACCTCGGCGGCCAGGGTCTTGCCGGTGCCCGAGCCGCCCGCGAACAGGGCGGTGACCCCCAGGCCCCGGCGCAGGGTACGGGCGAAGCCCCACTCCTGGTGCACGGTGCCCCGCTGCCGTACATGGGCGACGATCTCGCGCAGGACGCGCGACTGGCGCTCGGGCAGTACCAGATCGTCCCAGCCCGCCTCCGGCTCGATGCGGCGGCCCAGCTCGTCCAGGCCGATGCGGGCCTCCGCGAGCCCGGCCCGCCAGGCCAGTTCGGAGACGTCCGCCCCGGCTGTCCCATCCTGGCCGGCCTGCCGGCGCACGGCCGCGGCGGCGGAGCGGACGATGTGCGGCGGCAGTGCGAACTGCGCCACCAGCCCGCGCAGTTGCCGTTCCCCGATCCGCGGCACTCCGGCGAGGGCGTCGGCCCACAGGCCGAGTTGCTCCTCCTCCCCCAGCGCCGGCACGGTGACGCGCTCGGCGCGCGTCCGCTCCGTCCGTCTCGGATCGGGGCTGGAGACGGCGAGCGGTACGGCGGCGGAGGAGGTGAACGCGTCGACCGCGGCGTCCTGTTCGCGGTCCGGTTCGCCCGTCTCCAGCAGCAGGGCGGCGGGCAGCAGGATCGCCTCGCGCTGCCACAGCCGGGCGAGCCGGTCGCGTTCGGTGTGGTCGGTGGGCAGGTCCTCGGCGCTCAGGGTGTAGAGGCCGAGTCCGCAGGCGCGGGCGGCGGCCGCGGCGATGTCGTGGCGGCTGTGCCGGTCGCCGCCGGTGAGTTCCACTCTCGGCGGCGTGCCCGGGCCGGCCCCGGCCCAGGCCGCGGCGACGCGGTCCGCGGCGTGCCCGAAGGAGGGCGGCAGTCCGTCGGGCGCGGTGGCGCGGGTGAGCATGCCGTGCAGCCGCGCGTCGAGGTACGGGGAGCCGAGGAGGAAGTGCAGGATGCGTTCGTCGAGGCGGATCCGGGTGGTGGTCAGCCGGGTCTCGTCGTCGAGTTCGACCAGGCGCCAGCGGCGCAGCGGTGCGACGGGGGTGAGGGCGCTCCAGTGGGGCTCGCCGAGGGTGGCGAGCGCGAGGGAGAAGGTGGGGTGGGCGCGCTCGGGGTCCCCGCTCGCGGCGGCGCAGCGGCTGCCGGTGGTGGGCTCCAGTTCGGCGGCGGCCAGCAGCAGGACGATCTCGCGTTCGAAGGGCGTCAGCCCGAAGCAGCGGACGAGCGCGTCGAGCGCGGCGGGTTCCGAGGCGTCGGCCGGTTCGGGGGTGCCGGCCGGTTCGGGGGCGCCGGTGCCCGCGCCGCCCCCGCGGGCACGGGCGGCGTGGGCGTCGAGACGGGCCAGGACGGCGCGCATGGCCGCGGCCAGCGCCGGGCCCTCGGCAGCGCCCGTCCTGTCGGCGGTGCCGTCCGTGTGCCTGTCCGTCCCCGTCGTCGTCACCTCGTCTCAGCCCTCCTGGTCGTTCGTGGTGCCGTCGTCCCCGCCCGCCGGTGTGCTCCCGCCTCCGCGTGTGGGGCCGGTGCCGGACTGCTTGCGCGTACGGGTCCGGGGCGCGGCGGTCCTGGCCGCGGCGCGCCGCTTGCCGGCGGTCTTCTCGGCGGGTGTCTTCCTGGGCGATGTCCCCCTGTCGGGCTCCGCCGTCTCCGGCCCGCTCTCCGTCTCCGCCCGCGACGTGGGAGCGGCGGATCTGGCTGCCATGCCGCCCGCGCGGCTCGCCCGGGCCGCCACCTTCCGGGCGGCCGTCCCGGACGCGCGTTCCGCGGGTACGGCGGCGGGATCGGCGGTGCCGGTGCCAGGCCGTCTCGGGGCTCCGGGCGCGCCCGGAGCCCCGAAGGGCAGCGCGCGCACCATGTGCCGCTGGACCGGCCGGGGCACGACGGGCTGTCCGCGGCCCTCGATCAGCACCAGGGCCGCCTGGTAGGCGACCGACAGCGAGTACGGCGTCTGGTGGAGCATCCCCCACAGCTTGGAGGTCTCGTCGATGTCCATCTGGGCCGGTGTGAAGCGCACCCTCTGGACGGCTTCCGTCAGGTCGCCGCCCGCCAGGTACGGCCGCTGCGCGGCCTCCTCGATCAGGTGTCCCGGTAGTACCGGGAACTCGTGCAGGGTGCGTACCACACAGCCGATGAGCCGCTGTCCGACCAGCTCCGCCTCGTTGCCGTAGGCGCTGATCAGGTAGTGCAGGTCCAGGGCCGCCGCCGGGCGCCTGAGCAGGGTGCCGTCCGGGGCGCGGGTGGGCAGGTCGTCGTTGCGCCGGGAGGTGTTCGGGGTGACCTGGTAGAGGAAGACGGTGATGGTGGCGTCGTCGGTGGCCTCCGCCGGTGGGCGCTCGGTCTTCACCGCGACCTGCATGTCGATCTCGGGCCGCAGATTGTGTTCGATCAGCAGGGCGAGTGCCTGTGTGACCGTGGCGATGGCGAGTGCGTTGCTCATCTCCTCAGTCCCTCCGCTCGCTGCCGGCCAGGTAGTCCGCGAGGCTCAGCGCGGGTACGGGCCGCGCCGGCCGCTGCGGCCGGTCCGTGCCGGTGGGACCCGTGGCCGGAGGTGCGGCGCTGACCTCCAGCCGGCCGATCCGGACGTGTACGGTCCGCTCCGCCGTGCGGGGCCGGCGCCTCCCGGCGGCGGCGCGTGCGGCGTCGCGTGCCGCCGAGGCGCCGGCGGCACTGGGCCGCAGGGGCACCGCGGCGTTGGGTGGGGAGGCGGGGCCCGCGTTCCGGAAGGCGGGGGCGGGCGCCGCCGCGGAGGGCGCGTCCCGATCCGCACGTGCCGGGACCGTGTGCCCGCCGCGCCGGGGCGTGGGTTCCGTTCCGGGGCGCGGCGGGGCCGTCGTGGGGGCGGTGGTCCGCGGTGACCGGGCGGGGCGCGCCGCCACGGGCGGTCGTGTCCGGTCGCCGTGCGGGGCGGGCTCGGTCCGCACCACGGTGTGGTGCTCGGTGCGGATCTCCCGCTCGTGCCGGACCGCCGTCCGCTCCTCCCCCGGCAGTACGGCCGGACGGAGCGCGGGCCGGAGGAAGGGGTCGGCTTCGTCCTGCCCCCGGTGGTCCGCCCGTAGTGCCTCGACGCGCTCGTACGGCTCGGGCAGCCGCGGGCGCACCCGTACGGGGGTGTCCGGCCCGCCGCCCGCGGCGGGCCCGGCGCTCAGGGCCGCGGGGGCGTGCCGGGTCAGCAGCCGGTCGAAATGGTCAGACATCGGCGCACAACTCCAGGTAGTAGCGGCGGCGCAGTGGGCTGAGCGCCAGGATCTCCGGCTCGGTCCAGCCGTACGCGCCGGCGAGCAGATGGACGTCGAGGAGCAAATCCCTTGCCCAGGCGTCGAGTTCGGCCCAGAGGTAGGAGGCGATGTCGAGCTCGGCCCGGGTCGTTCCGCCGCATTCGGGGCAGTGGACCTTGAGTGTCACGTCGGCGGCCGGGTCGGCCTGTCCGGCGGCCTCGGCGACGCGCCGCAACACTGTCTCGGGGAGCAGGGCGGGCAGCCGGCCGGCGGGCACCGGACGCCCTGCGCGCCGGGCCGACACGGCGCAGCGGGCGGCCAGCAGGGCCCGGGCGGAGGCTCCGTCCGTCTCCTGCCCGTCTCCCGTGCCGTGTCCGGCTTCCGCGGCCCGACCGTCTTCCACGGCCTCGGCCACGGCCACCAGATCGGCGACGGTCGGCAGCCGGAACTCCACCTCCCAGTCCTCCTCGGCCACCCGCAGCGGGGCGTCCCGCCGGGGCGGCCGGGCGGCCAGGCCGTCCGTGCCGAGGTCGAACTCCATCGCCTCCCCGCACGGTTCGCACTCCACCCGCACCTGCATCCGCTCGCCGAACAGCGCCCGGCGCAGTGCGAACAGATCGGCCTCCCGCTCGCCGACCGGCACCGACAGCAGCTCGCCGTCGCCGGCCTCCGGGCGGGCGGTGCGGTGCAGCAGGAGGGCCCGGCCGGGATCGGTGAGCCCCAGCCCCGCCTCCCAGACGGCCAGCAGTTCCGCGGGCCCCGCCGCCGGCGTCCCGGTCGCCGCCGCCGTCTGCACCGCCCCCTCCGTCATCCGCCGTACCGTCCGCTCAGGGGTTGGTGAAGGAGGGCTCGGTGGGCTCGGGCACCTCGTAGTCGCGCTCCCAGCCCTCGCACTCCAGCTTGAGGCTCTGGATGGCCACCGCGTTGGCGTTGGCGTCCAGCTCGCCCAGCACCTGGTACTCGCTCGGCCAGGTCCGGTAGAGCTTGTGCGAGACGGCCACCTGCCCGGCCTCGTTGAGGACCTGGATGACGATGTCCTTGCGGAAGTCGGCGAGCGACACCTCCGCGCCGAGACCGGCGCCGACCTGCCACACCTTGTTGGCCCAGCGGTCGAATTCGGGGTCGTGCGTGACGCCGCGCTCCAGGGTGATGCCCTCGAACTCGGAACGGCCCGGCGATTTGCGCGGTGAGCTCGGGTCGCCGCCGTGCCGGTGCTTGACCACTTCCGTGGTCCGCTTCAGCGGGCTGATCTTACTGACGCCCGCGACCGTGCGCCCGCCCCACAGCACCAGGAACTTGAAGTTCTTGTAGGGGTCAAAGCGCTGCGCGTTCACCTGGAATTCAGCCATCGGAATCCTAAGTCTCGAACTGTCCGGCGGTCTGCTGGATCTTGACGACCACGAATTCGGCGGGTCTGACCGGCGCGATTCCGACCAGGACGTTCACCACACCGCGCGCGACGTCCTCTTCGGTGGTGGTCTCCCCGTCGCACCTGACGAAGTACGCCTCGCGCGGGGTGGCGCCCTTGAAGGCGCCCTGCCGGAAGAGGGTGTTGAGGTAGGCCGAGGCGTCCAGCCGGATCTGCTGCCACAGCTGCTCGCCGTTGGGTTCGAACACCACCCACCGCAGTCCGCGGTACAGGCTCTCCTCGATGTGCAGTGTCAGCCGCCGCACGGAGACGTACTTCCACTCGCTGTCGAGGGCGTCCGCGCCCTGGAGGGTGCGGGCGCCCCAGACCACCGATCCGACGGCCGGCAGGGTGCGCAGGCAGTTGACGCCGAGCGGGTTCAGCAGGGCGTTCTCCCGGTCGGTGAGCCGCACGCTCAGCGAGCGCACGCCCGCCAGCCGCGCCGCGGTGCCCGCGGGCGCCTTCCACACGCCGCGCTCGGCGTCGGTGCGGGCGCAGACGCCGGCGATCGCGCCCGAGGGCGGGAAGGAGCGCAGCCGTCCCGTGAGCGGGTCGTTCATCTGCACCTGGGGGAAGTACAGCGCCGTCTGCCCGTCCCGTACGGGGTCGAAGGCGCTCAGTCCGGCACGGGCGCTGTCGACGTCGGCCCAGGAGCCGGGGGCGTCCGCGAGCAGGAAGATCCGCCGCTCCCGGCAGAGCGCCTGTGCGGCCGAGATCACCATGATCATGTCGTCGGTGGAGTCGTAGGCCGCGAGTTCCGGGAGGGACAGCAGGCTGACGTCGTCGACGTCGCGCAGCGCGTGGAGCCCGGTCTTGCCGGCCTCGTCGCCGATGATGTCGCGCGGGCCGGGCGGGTCTCCGTCCACGCCTCCGGTCAGCGGGAAGACCGGAGGGTTGACGGTGGCCTCCAGGCCCAGGTCGTTGGCGCACTCGCCGACGAAGCGGACGGTGTCGCGGGGGTCGGTGGAGCCCGCGACGACCTGGAGGCGCCGGCCGAACGCGGTGACCTCCGCGCCGGCGAAGGCCCGCCTGCCGGGCGCGTCCGGGAGGGCGCGCAGCTTGCGTTCCAGGAGCAGGGCCAGCTCGGCGACGTTCCGCGGGGGCTCACCGTCCCGGTCGGGGTCGTGGAGCGTGAACTCGCGTTCCACATCACCGATCTTCACGGTCAGGTCGACGGCGAGGTCGGGCAGCTCGTCGGCGAACGGCTTGGAGACCGTGCCCGAGGGGTCCGGCCTGCCCTCGCCGACGACGTCGGCCCTCACCAGAGTGGAGCCGGCGTTCACCACCGTCTCGGCGTGGCGGCCGTGGCCCGGGGCCATGGACAGGCCGGTGAAGGTCTCGCGCGTGCCGCCGTCGGCGTCCAGGACCCGCAGATTGAAGGTCTCCTCGGGCTCACGGGTGTCGTGGTCGACGGCCAGACGCAGCCGGGAGCCCCAGACGCCGGGCTCCTTGGCGTGCACGGTCATCACGGGGCAGGCGCTGTGCCCCTCGGTCGACTCCAGGGTGGCGCCAGCCTCCTCGCCGGTGCCGGCCGCGGCGACGCGCACGACCACCGCGGTGGTGCCGCCGTTGCCGAAGAACTGGTGTACGGCGTAGGCGACGGCGCTCTGCGCCGTGAGCCCGCCGAAGCGGCGTTCGAAGTCCGCGAAGCCGGTGACCCGCACCGGCCGGTTGAGCGGGCCTCGGCGGGTGTGGCCCACGAAGGCGGTGACCGAGGTGGTGACCGCCGAGATGGTGCGGACGCTGCTGGGAAGCTCCTCGATGTATACGCCGGGATGGCCCGTTTGCACCGGCATTCCCCTCCATTCCCTTCGTGCGCCGAGAGTTGGGGAGAAAAGGTGAAGAGAATGCGCGCAGACGGCAACGCACCGCGCACGCCTTTTCGATTCCCCCGTCACACACCCCGTGCACGGTCGGTTTCGCACGGCCGGGCCGGGCGGCCCGTAACCCCTGATGCATGAGTTCTCCAGGAAGTGTCGAGCCCTGCCGCACGACGGGTCAAGGAGAGGTTTCGGTCATCCGGAAAGATCTTTCGGCCGGCGCGTCGCATCCTCGAATTCTGCCCGACCAAGCCGATTTATGGAGATTAAAAGATATGGAAATAAGATCAACGAGGAGCCCGTCCCGTAAAATCGGGCATCGACAACAGGAGGAATAAGCAATCCTCTCGGCGCGTCGATTTGCGGTCCGCGCGGGCCGGCACCGGATCCCGCCCGGCCCGGGGAGGATCCGGCGTCCGGCGCCGTGGCCGGAACCGGCCCACACCCGGCTCGCGCCGGACCTCCGGGTGCGCGCGGGCCGCTACCCCGCGTCCTTCGAGGGCCGGGCGCGTACGTGCATCCGCTCGCCCTGCGGCCCGAAGATGCTGAGGAACTCGACGGGGCGCTCCCCGGCGTTCGCGAAGCCGTGGGGGGTGCGGGTGTCGAACTCGGCGGCCTCCCCCGCCCCCAGGACGAGATCGTGCTCGCCCAGGGCCAGCCGCAACCGCCCGGACAGGACGTAGAGCCACTCGTAGCCCTCGTGTGTCTGCTGCTCGGGCCGCCCGCCCTTGCCGTATCCGGCGGGCATGATCTGCTTGTAGGCGCGCAGGCCGCCCAGGCTGCGGGTCAGCGGCACGAAGGTCTGCCCGTACCGGTTGAAGGGACGGGGGTGGACACGGGGGTCGCCGGTGGCGGGCGCGCCGACGAGTTCGTCCAGGGGAACGCTGTAGACCCTGGCCAGGGGGAGCAGCAGTTCCAGGGTTGGTCTGCGCTGCCCCGACTCCAGTCGCGAGAGGGTGCTGAGCGATATCCCGGTCGTCTCGCTCACCTGGGAGAGCGTGGCGCCACGCGCCTGGCGCAGGGTCCGCAGCCGGGAGCCCACACCGGTCAGAACGTTCTCGAGGTCGTCGTCGGCCATTCCCCTATTTGCTGTTCCGGCAAAGATGTTTGTCAAGTGGGCGGTCCTGGGCGGAGGCTTGCCGCATGACGGAAGGAGAGACATGAACGGACATGACGGGCGTTCCGCGATCCCACCCGCCCGGGGCGCCGGGCACCTCTACGACGTGGTGGTCGTCGGGGGCGGCGCCGCCGGACTGAGCGGGGCGCTGACCCTGGCCCGGGCGCGCCGCTCGGTCCTGGTGGTCGACTCCGGGCGGCCGCGCAACGCCCCGGCCGCCGGTGTCCACGGCTACCTGGGGTTCGACGGCACACCGCCCCCGGAGCTGGCGGCCGCCGGACGCGCCGAGGTGCTGCGCTACGGGGGCGAGATCGTCCCGGGTACCGTCACGGCCGCCGAACGCCTGCCCTCCGGAGGCTTCCGCCTCTCCCTGGACGACGGCACCGCCGTGGCGGCGGGCCGGCTGCTGGTGGCCACGGGCCTGGCCGACGAGCTGCCCGGGGTGCCGGGGCTGGCGCGGCTGTGGGGGCGCGATGTCCTGCACTGTCCGTACTGCCACGGCTGGGAGGTGCGCGACCGGGCGATCGGCGTGCTGTCCACCGGGCCGGCGGCCGTCCGGCAGGCGCTGCTGTGGCGGCAGTGGAGCGCGGACGTGACCCTGTTCCGGCACACCGGCCCCGAGCCCGGCGACCGGGAGTACGAGCGGCTCGCCGCCCGCGGTGTCGCCGTCGTCGACGGCGAGGTGACCGGCCTGGAGACAGGCGGCGGACGTCTGACCGGGGTGCGTCTGGCGGGCGGGCGGACCGTACCGTGCCGGGCGCTGGTGGTCGCCCCCCGGTTCGCCGCCCGTGCGGGCTTCCTGGCGGATCTGGGGCTGGAGACGGCCGGGCAGGTGAGGAGCGGCCATGTCATCGGCGAGCACATCCCCGCCGACGCCACCGGTGCCACCGCCGTGCCCGGGGTGTGGGTGGCCGGAAACGCCACCGATCTGACGGGGCAGGTCGTCGGCGCCGCCGCCGCGGGCGTGAACGCGGCCGCGGCGATCAACGCCGATCTGGTCGAGGAGGAGACCGACCGGGCCGTCGCGGCCCGTGACGGCCTCGGAAGGAAGGTTCTGCGATGAGCGGTCACACGACGAACGGCGACGGCACGGACGGCGCCTCGCCCGGGGAGTTCTGGGACGACTTCTACGGTGCGGGCGAGCGGGTCTGGAGCGGCGAGCCCAACGCCGCCCTGGTCCGAGAGACGGCGGGTCTGGCCCCGGGCAGCGCCCTGGACCTGGGCTGCGGGGAGGGGGACGACGCGATCTGGCTCGCGCGGCAGGGCTGGCGCGTCACCGCGGTGGACGTCTCGCGGATCGCCCTGGAACGCGGAGCCGAGCGGGCACGGCGGGCGGACGTCGCCGACCGGATCGACTGGCAGCGGCACGACCTGGCCGAGTCCTTCCCCCGCGGCGTCTTCGATCTGGTCTCCGCCCACTTCCTGCACGCCCCCTCCCCCGTCGAGCTGCCCCGGGAGCGGATCCTGCGCGACGCCGCGGCGGCCGTGTCGCCGGGCGGCGTCCTGCTGGTCGTCGGGCACGCCGGCCCTCCTCCGTGGGCGGCCGACCACGGCCACGACGACCATCCGCCCCTGCCCACGTCGGCGGAGGTCCTCGGCTCGCTCGGCCTCCCGGAGCGGGAGTGGGAGCCTCTGGTGAGCGGGGAGTACCGGCGCGAGGCGACCGGACCCGACGGGCAGCGGGCCGTCCTGGAGGACGCCGTGCTCAAACTGCGGCGGCTGCCCGGCTGAGACCTCGGGACGGGGACGGGGACGGGGCCGGGCCCGGCCGGGAACTCGTGCGCGTTCCCGGCCGGGCCCGATGGTGCGCGGGGCCACGCCCCGGCTCCGGTACGTCAGACGAGCCGGGCCTCCAGGGTGATGTTCTTGACGCCCGCCAGGGCCTGGCTGACCGGGCAGTTGGCCTTGGCCTCCTCGGCGGCCGCCTGGAAGTCCTCCTCGGACAGCCCGGGGACGGTGGCGCGGACGGTCAGCTTGATGGCGGTGATGCCCTCGCCCGGCTGGAAGGTGACGTCCGCCTGGGTGTCGAGCTTCTCCACCGTGTGGCCCTTGCGCGCCAGGCCGCCCGAGAAGGCCATCGAGTAGCAGGAGGAGTGGGCCGCCGCGATCAGCTCCTCGGGGCTGGTCTTGCCACCGGGCTCCTCGGCGCGGGCGGGCCAGCTCACCTCATAGGTGCCGATACCGGAGGATTCGAGGGCGACGCTGCCCTTGCCCTCGAGGAGGTTGCCTTCCCAGTGGGTCTTGGCGGTACGGGTGGTGGCCATGACTGTCGCTCCTGACGGGTTGTGAGTGACAAGAAGGTCTGCGGTGATCAGTTTATGCGGCACGGCCGCCCCGGTCCGGCGAACCGGCCCGGGCCCGGCGCGTGCCGCGCCGGGGCGGGTCCCACGGGCCGCCCGGAGCGGATGACCGACGGCCCGCGGCCCGCGGCGCCGGTAGCCTCCCTTCCCGCCAGACGCGGCGGCACACATCCGCCCCCTGGGATGTGGCTCCCGCCCCCGCGATCCCGCACGCGGGCCCCGCGCTAGGGTGCAGCGTGCTCCTGCGATCCCCTCACGGCTCCCTGGCCGGCGTACGCGTCCTGCACCACCGGGAGCAGGACGTTTCCTGGCCGATGCTGTTCTGGCGGCCCGAGTCCCGGCGGCGGATGATCAGCAGCGCACTGCTGGGCGGCGGGCTCGGTGAGCGCGGCTGGGTCCTCAACGTCCAGGTGCCCCCGGGCTACGCGCGCCTGGACGCCGAGCGGCACCTGGCCGAGCTGGCCGGGCGGGCGGGCGCGGAGGGCCCCGGTGTGGGCCTGATGACCGCGGCCCGGGTGCTGGACCACTGTGTCGCGGTGGACGAGGGGGCCGAGGCCCTGGTCACGGCCGGGATCGGCGTACACGGCTGGGCCGCCGCGCCGGGCGCGGGCAGTGGCGGACCGCTGCCCGCCGGCACCATCAACATCCTGGTCTCGGTGCCGGTCGCGCTGTCGGACGCCGCCCTGGTCAACGCCGTGGCCACGGCCACCGAGGCCAAGGTCCAGGCGCTGCGGGACGCCGGTGTGGACGCCTCGGGCACGCCGACCGACGCGGTGTGCGTCGCCGCCGCGCCGCCTTCGCCGGGCCGTCCGACCGCCGTCGAGCCCTTCGCCGGCCCCCGCTCCCGGTGGGGCGCCCGCCTGGCCCGTGCGGTGCACCGGGCGACCTATCTGGCCTGCACGCGTACGGCGGCGCCCGAGGGCTGACGGTCCGTCCGGCTCACGGGTCCGCGCAGACCCCGCGCGCCCGCTCCAGATCCTTCTTCTCCTGCGCGTCGAACCCGAAGGCCGGGAGAACCCGGTGGTGCGACTTCCCGAGCGACTCCGCGAGCGGCTCGTACCGCTCGTCGCCCGCGGCCGCCGAGGCGGAGAGGGCCTGCGCCGCCCCAGCGGTTGAGCGGCGCCTCACCGGTCGGCCCCTTGTCCGTGCACCGCGACTCGTCGAAGCGGTCCAGGGCGCCGCACGCCGCACGCGCGTCGGCCTCCGGGCCTGCGGCGACGCCGCTTCCGCCGGTGAGGGCCCAGGCGGTCCCGACGCCCGCGCCGCCGATCACCGGTCCGGCCGCCGGCGCGGCCAGGAACGGGCCCGCGCGGCGTCGGGCGGGGGTCGCCAAAGTTTCGAACGGTTGCCGCATGGGGCCGAAGCGTGGTGGCGGGCCGCCGCGCCGCGATGGGCGCCTCCCGCTGCGAACCGCCCCGCCCGGCGCCCGGGTTGCCAGGCGGCCGAGTCGCCCGGCCGGCGGACGGTTCGCCCCCGCATCCGGGGTCAGGCCGCGCCGTGGAGGCGGCGGTGCAGTTCGCGCACCTCCCGCGCGAGGCCGGGGACCGGCCCCTCCACCGCGACACCGGGCGCGATCTCCTCCACCGGCAGCGTCCGCACCGGCGGTGCGGGCACGCCCAGTTCGTGCAGCCAGGAGGCCAGTTGCGCGGAGGAGCTCGCGTAGACGATGCGGCCCAGCCCGACCCAGGCGTGGGCGGCGGCGCACATCGGGCAGTGCTCTCCGGAGGTGTAGACGGTCGCCGCCGCCCGTTCCTCCGGTGTCATGTGGGCGGCGGCCCAGCGCGCCAGCTCGAACTCCGGGTGGCGGGTGCGGTCGCCGAGGGCGACGCGGTTGCGGTCCTCGGCCAGGACCGTCCCGTCCCCGCCGACGAGTACGGAGCCGAACGGTTCGTCGCCCGCCTCCAGCGCCTCGGTCGCCAGTTCCACGCAGCGGCGCAGATGGCGCAGCCCGGCCTCGTCCACCATGACGGCCTCCCCGGTGTGTGATCCCGCGGCTCGGATGCTACTGCGCCCTCCCCGGAGGGGGCCCGTCTCCGCCGCGCCCCCTCCGGGGAGGGCGGGAGCTCGCGCTCCCGCCCGGCCGGGTCAGTACATGGTCGCCTTGTAGGCGCTGAGCGCCTCGGGGACGGGCTGGTAGAAGGTGGTGCCGCCCCTGCGGCAGTCGCCGCTGCCGCCGGAGGTGATGCCCAGGGCCCTGGAGCCGTCGTAGAGCGGGCCGCCGGAATCGCCGGGCTCCGCGCAGACGTTCGTCTGGATCATGCCGCGGACGGTGCCGCTCCCGCTGTAGCGGACCGTGACGTTCAGGGCGGTGACGGTGCCGCTGTGGGTGCCGGTGGTGGATCCGGTGCGCTTGACCGACTGGCCCACGTAGGCGTCGGCCGGGGCGAAGCCGCCCGGGTGCCCCAGGGAGGTGTTGTCGTAGCGGACGAGGGCGTAGTCGTTTCCGGGGAAGCTCGACTTCACGGTCGGGCCGATGAGCGTGCGCTGGCCGGAGTCGGCGTACCAGGTGTCGACCACGTCGCCGCAGTGCCCGGCGGTGAGGAAGTGGTACGTGCCGCCGCTGAGGACGTTGAAGCCGAGCGAGCAGCGGTAGCCGTTGCCGTAGATGGCGTCGCCGGCGGAGCCCAGCGGGGCGATGGTGCCGGGTGTCCGCTCGATCCTGATCGCACCCGCGTCCGCGCCCGCGGCCTTCCGCAGGGCCGCCACGTCGGCGGGCGAGACGGTGCTGTCGGCGGTGACGACGACGCGTCCGGTCCGGTCGTCGGTGTGCCAGGCGATGCCGTCGACGTCCGTGTGGAGCACGGCGTCGCTCACCCGGGAGAGTTCGGCCGCGCCGTAGGCGCGCGGGGCGGCCGCGGTGGCGCTCGGTGCGGTGGTCACGGCGGCGACGCCCAGGCCGATCGCTGCGGCGAGCAGCCGAACGCGGCGGGCGGTGCTCCCGGTGGTGCTCCTTGCGGTGGTGCGCCTGGTCCTCACGTGGTCTCCTCCTCGTGGTGGGGAAGCCGGTGGGCGACGGCACGTGGGGGGTGTCGCGCGGCGCGCGGAGACGTGTCCACCGAGGTCCATTGATGACGTGCACCTGACATCAACAGAGCGAGTATCGGGCCGCTCCGGCGCCCCGCACAAGACCGCCTCCCGCCCCCGTCCGCCCCTCAGGGGCGCCGGGCCACGACCAGCCGGCAGCGGGGGCTGCCGTCCTCCCGCCGGCCGAGCTCCTCCAGCGGCAGCGTGCCCACCTCGAACCCCGCGTCGGTCAGCTCACGGCGCACCTGGGGAAGGGGGAACGTGCGGTAGTACATGACGAACGGAGGGCGCCACAGCGCGTTGCGCACCCGCATCGCCGCGTCGAAGCCCCACAGCGTCCAGTAGGCACGCGACCCGATGCGGGGCGGCGCGCCGACGGGGAAGGCGAACAGGCCCCCGGGCCGGAGCGCCGCGTACACCCCCGCGAACAGCCCGGGCCGCTCCCGGGGCAGGAAGTGCCCGAACGCCCCGAAGCTGACGGCCAGGTCGAAGGCCCCGGCGAAGGGCAGCCTCCGTACGTCGGCGCGCACCCAGCCGACCGCCGGGCCGCCGGGGTCCCCCGGGTGGGCGGAGCGGGCCTCGCCGAGCATGCCGGCGCTGAAGTCGACGCCCACGGCCCGCCGTTCGCACAGCCGCAGCAGGACGCCCGTGCCCGCGCCGGTCCCGCAGCACACGTCCAGGCCCTCTCCGAACGGCCCCAGCGGTTCGAGCGCGCGTGCGGTGGCCTCCAGCAGGCGGTCCGAGGTCCTGAACGGCGTCAGGTCGAACTTCGGCGCGAGCAGGTCGTAGCCGCGCTCGACGGACGACAGCGCCTGCACGGCGAGTTCGGGGAGGGTGGGGCCCTGAGCGGTGAACATGGTGCCCACCGTAACGAGCCGGTGGACCGGCTGTCGCCGGAACAGCCCTCCGCCCCTGCCGGCGGGGGCCGGGGCAGGGGCGGAGGGCTGTTCCGGCGGGCCGGCCGGGGCAGGCCCGGGCGTCACATCTCGAAGACCACGCGGGCCCTGACATGGCCTCCGAGGATCTCCTCTATGCAGTCGTTGACGGCTTCCAGCGGGCGGGTCTCGTAGATCACCTTCGTGCGTCCGGCCGCGTGGAGGGCGAAGACCTCCGCGAGGTCCTGCCGGGTGCCGACGATCGAGCCGATGACGGAGGTGCCGTTCAGCACGGTGTCGAAGACCGGGACGCGCAGGGCGCCGCCCGCCGGGAGCGAGACGAGCACCAGCTTCCCGCCGCGCCGCAGGCCGCGCTGGAGCGTCTCCGTCGCCCGGTCGTCGACGGCGAGCGCGATGGCGGCGTGGGCTCCACCGTGCCTGCGGAGCACCTCGGCCGGGTCCTCCTTGCGGGCGTCGATCAGGATGTCGGCGCCCAGTTCCCCGGCGAGGGAGAGCTTGTCGTCGGTGACGTCGATCGCCGCCACCGTGGCTCCGGCGATCTTGGCGTACTGGACGGCGAGGTGTCCCAGTCCGCCGATGCCGGAGACGGCCACCAGATCGGTCGGGCCCACCCCGGCCACCTTGACCGCCTTGTAGGTCGTCACGCCCGCGCAGGTCAGCGGGGCCGCCTCACGCGGGTCGATGCCGTCGGGCACCGGCTGGGCGAAGTCGGCGTGGGCGAGCATCATCTCGGCGTGGCCGCCGTCGACGCCGTAGCCGGTGTTCTTCTGCCGCTCGCACAGCGTCTCCCAGCCGGACAGGCAGTGCTCGCAGCGCCCGCAGGCCCAGCCGAGCCAGGGCACCGCCACCCGCTGGCCGACCGACAGATGGGTGACGTCGTCACCGAGCCGCTCGATGATGCCCACGCCCTCGTGGCCGGGGACGAAGGGCGGGTTCGGCTTGACCGGCCAGTCGCCGCGGGCGGCGTGGATGTCGGTGTGGCACAGACCCGACGCCTCGACGCGGATGCTGACCTGCGCGGGGCCGGGCCACGGATCGGGCCGGTCCTCGATGACCAGGGGCTCGCCGAGGGTTCGGACGACTGCTGCTCTCATGGCCTTGGCTCCTCGTGTCCGGTTCCGGCGTACCGGATTCCTGTTCTCCGGCTCCACCCTCCCGCCTCACGAGGGGGCGGCGGGAGGTCCGACAGGAGCAGTCCGCGGGGCCGAACGGCCCGTTCCCCCCGGGGCCGTACGGCCCCGGCCGGAGCGGCCGCACGGCACGGCGGTACGACGGTACGACCGGAGCGGCGGCGCGTGGCGCGGATTCGGACGGGGTGTCAGCGGCCGGGCGCGCCCAGGAGCGCGGCCAGGGCGCCGGGCAGGTCGTGCAGTGCGGCCGCGGCGCCGGGAATGCCCGGGGGCCAGCCCGGTCCGGCCGGGTGGACGGGGACGGAGACCGTCTCCAGCGCGGTCCGCAACCAGGAGAGGTCGGCCGTGGCGGGGGAGCGGGCCCACAGCACCACGGCACCGGGGCGGGCGCGGACGAGGGCGTCGCTCAGGGCGGAAACGGGCAGGTCGCCGGCCAGGAGGACGGCACGGCCCCCTTCGGCCAGGGCGGCGGCCAGGGCCGTCAGCGGCAGCGTGTGGTGCTCGGCCGGTGCGGCGGCCAGGAGCACGGGGCCGGAAGCGCCGGAGGCAACGGGGGCGGGCGGGAGCGCGGCGGCGCGGTCCTGGGCGTGGCGGCGCAGGGCGCTTTCGACGATGCCGCTGGTGACGTGCTCCACCTCGATGCCGCGGCCGGTCTCCTCCCAGTGGTCGCCGATGGCGGTGAGGGCGGGCGCGAGCACGGTCGTCCAGGCGCCGGCGGCCCCGAGCCGGGACAGCGCGGCCGACACCGCCGCCTGGACGGCCGCGGTGTCCAGCGCGTGCATGGCCTCGGTCAGCCCGGTCGCGCCCGCTTCCGCGCCCGGCGGACCGGCCGCGGCCACCGCTCGGGCCGCGTCGGCGGCGGGTACGCCGCGGCGGACGAGCGTACGCATGCGCTCCAGCCGCTCCAGGTCCCGCGCCGAGTAGCGGCGGTGTCCGCCGGGGGTCCGCCCGGAGGGGGCGAGGCCGTAGCGGCGCTCCCAGGCGCGGAGGGCGGCGGTGCTCATCTCCAGGCGCTCGGCCACCACCCCCACCGGCAGCAGGATCTGGCCCGCCTCCTGTCCGAAGGCCGGGTGCGCGGCGGCGCGGGAGGAGCGAGCGGAAGGCATGGCGTCATCGTCCGCCCAGGTCGGGACGGGCGCAAGTCACCGGCTGTACAAGTTGTGCACAACTTCGTTTGCCTCTGCCGAACATGGGCACCCGCGAAGCCACGGGCCGCCCCGAACGGTCCGGTGCGCCTTGGAGGGGGCTTTCACACGTGCGTCGGCACCGCGCCCTCCCCGTCGCCCATCCGCGCCGCGCGATGCCTCCGCCTCACCCGTCCAGAGCGCCCGTACTGAGAGCATTGTCTTCAATGTTCGGGTGTGAAAACTTCTGTCCGTATGTGCGCCGGGCGTCTCGGCCCCGCGCCGGGAAGGAGCCGCGATGCGGCACCAGGCCACCGACCTGGCCCTCGCCCCTGCCAGCCCCGCACCCGCACATCCCGTGTCGGCCGCCCTGGGGGGAGAGCAGACCGTCCGGGCCGCGCCCCGGCCGCCGCACCGCCCGGACGAGGCCCGCGCGGAACACCCCGCGGGCCGCCGTGCGGACCGCGGCCCTCTCTCCCGGGACCCCGACCGTGACGTCACGGCCACCGTCGACGCCGTGCTCACCGAGCATCTGACACTGCGGCGGGCCGAGGCGCGGCGGATCAGCGACCGGTTCACCGCCGATGTCGCCGACTGCCTGATCGACCTGGTGCGGCGCGGAGGCAAGCGGCTGCGTCCGGCGTTCCTGTGGTGGGGCTGGCGGGCGGGCGGCGGCACGCCGGAGCACGCCGACGCGGAGGCGGTACTGCACGCGGCCGCCGCGCTGGAGCTGATCCAGGCCTGTGCGCTGGTGCACGACGACCTGATGGACGACTCACCGCTGCGCCGCGGCGCGCCCGCCGCCCATGTGGCCCTCGCCCGCCGGCACCGCGCCCAGGGCCTGCGCGGGGACGCGGAGGTGTTCGGGGCGTCCGCCGCCCTTCTGACGGGTGATCTGGCCCTGGTCTGGGCGGAGGACCTGTGGGACGCGGCGTCCCCCTGCGAGGAGGCCCGGCGGCGGGCCCGTCCCGTCTGGCGGGCGATGCGCACCGAGATGGTGGCCGGTCAGTACCTGGACCTGTACGGGCAGGCGGCCGGCGCGCCCTCCCCCTCCTCCTCCCTGCGCATCGCCCGCCTCAAGAGCGGGCTGTACACCGTGGAGCGCCCGCTGCACCTGGGGGCGGCGCTGGCCGGCGCGGACGCGCACACCACCTCGGCGCTGCGGCGGGCCGGGCGGTGCGCCGGGGTGGCCTTCCAGCTGCGCGACGACCTCCTGGGCGTCTTCGGGGATCCGGCCCGCACGGGGAAGCCCGCGGGCGACGACGTGCGGCAGGGCAAGCCCACCCATCTGATGGCCCTGGGCCTGCGCCTGGCCCGCGTCCGCGGCCGGCGCGCGGACCGGGAACTGCTGGAGCGGGCGCTCGGCGACCCCGCGCTGACCGAGGGGGAACTGGGCCGGGTGCGCGCCGCGCTGACCGAACTGGGGGCCCGTGAGGCCGTGGAGCGGCGTGTCGGCTCTCTGGCCGGCGAGGCGCTGGCCGCGCTGGAGGAGGCCGCACTCGACGGGATTCCGGCCCGGAAGCTCTCGGCGCTGCTGTACGCCGTCCTGGGCGATCCGGACGCCGGCCACCACCGCCCGGGCGGCGCCCCCCGCGACACCGCCGTCCTCCCCACCCGCTGAACACCTGCCGAAGGAATCCGGATGAGAAGACTGCACGGGCCGGGCGACCACGTCGTCATCGTCGGGGCGGGGCTGGCCGGGCTGTCCGCCGCACTGCACCTGCTGGGCGCCGGGCGCTCGGTCACCGTCGTCGAGCGGGAGGACGGGCCGGGCGGCCGGGCCGGCCGCGAGGAGTGGGCCGGCTACCGCGTCGACACCGGCCCCACCGTGCTGACCATGCCCGATCTGGTCGACGAGGCCATGGCCGCGGTGGGCGCCAGGCTCGCCGACCACGTCGAGCTGATCGGGCTCCACCCCGCCTACCGCGCCCGTTTCGCCGACGGCGGCTGCCTGGACGTGCACACCGACCCGCACGCCATGGAGGCCGAGATCGCCCGGGTGGCCGGGCCGAAGGAGGCGGCCGGGTACCGGCGGCTGCGCGACTGGCTGGAGCGGCTGTACCGGGTGCAGATGCGCTCGTTCATCGACGCCAACTTCGACTCGCCGCTGGGGCTGCTCGGCGCCGACCTGGCCAGGCTGGCCGCGCTCGGCGGGTTCGGCACCTGGCACGGGCGCGTCGCGCGCTTCCTTCAGGACGAGCGGCTGCGCCGCGTGTTCTCCTTCCAGGCCCTGTACGCCGGGGTGCCGCCCACCCGGGCGCTGGCCGCGTACGCCGTCATCGCCTACATGGACACCGTCGCCGGGGTGTGGTTCCCGCGCGGCGGCGTGCACGCCGTGCCCCGGGCCATGGCCGGCGCCGCCGCCCGTGCCGGGGCCCGCTTCGTCTACGGCGCCGAGGTGACGCAGCTGGAGCGCTCGCCGGGCGGGCGCGCCGCGGCGGTGCGCACCGCCGGCGGGGAGCGGATCGCCTGCGACGCGGTGGTGCTCACCTGCGACCTGCCGCTCGCCCACCGCCTGCTGGGCGGCGCGCCGCGCCGCCCGGTGCCGCTGCGGTACGCGCCCTCGGCGGTCGTCCTGCACGCGGGCGGCGACCGCACCTGGCCCGAACTGGCCCACCACACGCTGTCGTTCGGCTCCGCCTGGGAGTCGACGTTCCGGCAGCTCACCCGGACCGGCGAGCTGATGGGCGACCCCTCCCTGCTGATCACCCGGCCCACCGCCACCGATCCCGCGCTGGCGCCCGAGGGCAGGCACCTGCACTACGTGCTGGCCCCCTGCCCCAATCTGGTCACCGGCCCCCGCGACTGGGACCGCGTCGGCCCCCGCTACCGCGACGAACTGGTCGCCGAGCTGGAGCGCCGCGGGCTGGACGGCTTCGGCGACGCGATCGAGGCGGAGCACCTGGTCACCCCGGCCGACTGGGCCCGGCAGGGGCATGCGGCCGGCACCCCGTTCTCCGCCGCGCACACCTTCGCCCAGACGGGCCCGTTCCGGCCGCGGAACCTGCCGCGCGGCTGGGAGAACGTGGTCCTGGCCGGCTGCGGCACCACACCCGGTGTGGGCGTGCCGACGGTGGTGGTCTCCGGCAAGCTCGCCGCCGCCCGCATCACCGGAGGAGCCGGCCGTACGCGCCCGCCACGGCGCGCGGCGCAGGCTCCGGCCGGTGCCGGCGCGGCCGAGGGGGCGGCCGTATGACGGCGCGCGAGCTGGACGCGGCCGGCGTCCACGACCCGGCGCTGCGCGCGGCCTACACCCGCTGCCGCGAGCTGAACGCCCGCCACGGCAGGACGTACTTCCTGGCCACCCGGCTGCTCACCCCCCGCCAGCGTCCGGCCGTCCACGCCCTGTACGGCTTCGCGCGCTGGGCGGACGACATCGTCGACGACCTCGATCCCGCCCTCACCCACGATCAGCGCGCCCGGGCGCTGGCGGAACTGGACGAGGAGCTGTCGGCGGCCCTGCGCGCCGGGCACGGCGGGCACGGCGGGCACCCGGTGATCGCGGCGCTGGCCGACACCGCCGCCCGCTACGCCATCGACCCGGCGCACTTCACCGACTTCATGCGTTCGATGGCCATGGACCTGCGCGTCACCGAGTACCCCACCCTCGACGACCTGCGGGTGTACACGCACGGCTCGGCGGCCGTGATCGGCCTCCAGGTGCTGCCGGTGCTGGACACGGTCGTGCCGCGCGAGGAGGCCGCCCCGCACGCCGCGGCGCTCGGGGTGGCCTTCCAGCTCACCAACTTCCTGCGGGACGTGGGCGAGGACCTGGACCGCGGCCGGATCTACCTGCCGCTGGACCGGCTGGCCGCCCACGGCGTCGACCGCGACCTGCTGCTGTGGTGCCGCCGGGCCGGGCGCGCCGACGCCCGGGTGCGGGCCGCGCTGCGGGAGCTGTGCGAGACCACCCGGGGGATCTACCGGGAGGCCGAGCCGGGCATCGCCATGCTGCACCCGGTCTCGCGGCCCTGTGTGCGCGCCGCGTTCGTGCTCTACCGCGCCATCCTGGACCGGATCGAGGCGGCCGGGTACGCGGTGCTCCACCGGCGTGCGGTGGTTCCCCGCCGGCGGCGGGCCGCCGTGGCGCTGGGCGGGCTGGCGGACGTCGCCGCCTCGCGCGCCCGCGGCGCCCTGACCGGTGACCTGCCGCGGGTGCCCGGCCGGCCGCGGGACCCGGTGGGGAAGCCGGCGGAGAGAGCAGAGGAAGCCCCGCGGGCCCGCCGGCGGGACGCGCAGCGAGGAGGAGTGCTGTCTTGACCAAGCGCCGTGTCGGGGGTTCGACCGGTTGGCGCAGCCCTCTGCGCCTGATGTCCGACCCCGGCTGGAGCCGCCAGGAGCCGACGTGGCGGGCGGCCCGGCCCCAGATCATCTCCGACGCCCTGAAGCGGGCCTCGGCCCGCCCCTCGGGCAACTGGTACGCGGTGGCGGCCAGTCGCCAGGTCCGTCCGGGCCGCCCCTTCGGCAGGACGGTCGCCGGGGTGGAGCTGGTGTTCTGGCGCGCGGAGTCCGGGCGCCTGGCGGCCGGTCCGGGCGCCTGCCCGCACCTGGGCGCGCCGCTGTGCGACAGCGTGGTGGAGTCCGGGCGCCTGATCTGCCACTGGCACGGCCTGAGCCTGACCGAGCGGGGCATGCCCGGCTGGGAGCCCTACCCCGTGTACGACGACGGGGTGCTGGTGTGGGTGCGGCTGGACCCGGTGGGCGGCGAGGAGCCGCTGGAGCGGCCCTGTCTGCCGCGGCGCCCCGACCCGGCCGCCTCGGTGGACGCGGTGACGACCCTGGTGGGCGCCTGCGAGCCGGAGGACGTCATCGCCAACCGGCTCGACCCCTGGCACGGGGCCTGGTTCCACCCGTACGCCTTCACCCGGCTGACGGTGGTGGAGGAGCCGGACCCGGCCGTCAACGGCGACCGCTTCCTGGTCGACGTGGTCTACCGCGTCGGCCCCCGGGCGGGTGTGCCGGTGCGGGCCGCGTTCAGCGCGCCGGAACCGCGCACGCTGGTGATGCACATCGTCGACGGCGAGGGCCAGACGTCGGCGGTGGAGACCCATGCCACGCCGCTCACCGCCCCGGGGGACCCGAACCCGCGCACCGCCGTGATCGAGGCCGTGCTGGCCACCTCCGGCCGGCCGGGCTTCGCCGTGGCGCGGGCCGCCGCGCCGCTGCTGCGGCCGCTGATGCGGCGGGCCGCGGCCCGGCTGTGGCGCGACGACCTGGCGTACGCCGAACGCCGCCGGCTGCTGCGCCGCCAGGGCCGTTTCCCGGGGGCGGTGTGAGGACCGCCGGGGCGGCGGCCCTCACACCGCCCCTCGCACCGGGCCCCGGCTCAGCGCGGGGGGCGGGCGAGGAAGGTGTGGAGGATGCCGTACTCCCAGCCCGGCAGCGGCACCGTGCGGACGCCTTCGAAACCCGCTGCCGTCAGCCGTTCCGCCAGTTCCGGCGCGGTGTCGAACTCCAGGACGCTGCGCCACAGATGGCGGTACAGGTCCGCTCCGCCCGGGCCGAGGGAGCCCGCGGGGATGATCACCGAGCGGCACACGGCCGTCCAGACCAGGCGGTGCCGCACCGCGCCGGACAGGGCGTACTCGTGGACGGCCAGCCGTCCGCCGGGGCGCAGCAGACCCCGCAGCCCGGTCAGCACCTGGTCCGGGTCGGTCAGGTTGCGCACCAGATAGGCGGCGAACACCGCGTCGAACGGTCCACTCACCCCCGCCCCCTCCAGTTCCTCGGCGGGGGTGTGGACGAAGGTGACGTTCCCGGGCCACCTCTTGGCCGCGGCCCGCTCCAGCATCCCGGCCGAGGCGTCCACCGCGGTGATCTCGGCGTGGGGCGCGGCGGCCAGCAGGGCCGCGGTGGAGGCGCCGGTCCCGCAGCCCAGATCGAGTACGCGCAGGCCCTTGCCGCCGTCCGGCAGGGCCAGCCTGCGGGCGGAGCGGCGCAACTGCCGGTGGTAGCCGGGGTTCGCGCCGGTCAGACGGTCGTAGGCGGTGGAGGCTCCGTCGAACGCGGCGGTCAGCGCGCCGTCCTGCAGGAGGGTCATCGTGTCCGTCCTTCCGCCCGTACGGGCCCGGGGTGTGCGGTCATGGCCGCACGCCTACCCGGCGTGCGGCACCGGGAACGCGCCGGGGGGAGTGCGGGGCGGGCCGCCGGGTGCGCCGCCGGAGGGAGGGGGCGCGGATGAGCCGGCCCAGGGCCACCGCGGGCCCGGACGCACACACGGGGCCGGATGCGGACGCGGACGTGGTCGTGGTCGGTGCGGGAGCGGCGGGTCTGTCGCTGGTCCGCCACCTCCTCGACGCCTCCCCGCCGGCCCTCTCGGTCGCGGTGGTGGAGCCGCCGCCGGGCCCTGTCCGCAGTCCCGAGCGCACCTGGTGCTTCTGGGAGGAGGAGGCGGAGGAGTGGCCGGGCGCCAGCGGGCCCGGCGCGCCCGTCACCGCGTCCTGGCGGCGGCTGCTGGTGCGGGGCCCCGGCGGGGAGACCCTGGGCGGTGACAGCCCCCGGCGCTACCTGATGGTCCGCTCCGCGGACTTCGTCCGGGCGATGGACGCCCGTCTGGCCGCGGCCGGCGCCGTCACCCGCGTCACCGGCACCGTCACCGCCGTCGGGGACGGGCCGCACGGCGCGCGGGTGAGCGGCACGGACGCCGGGGGGCGGCCCTTCGCGCTCACCGGCCGCTGGGTGTTCGACTCGCGTCCGCCACGGGTCCTGCCGCCCGCCCACACCACCTTGCTGCAGCACTTCCGGGGCTGGTTCGTGCGTACCGCCGAGGACCGCTTCGACCCGGGCACGGCGGAGCTGATGGATCTGCGCACCCCGCAGCCGCGGTGCGGGCTGTCCTTCGCCTACGTCCTGCCCCTCACCCCGCGCGAGGCGCTGGTGGAGTACACCGAGTTCTCCCCCTCGCCCCTGAGCGTCCGGGAGTACGAGGCCGCGCTGCGGCACTACACCGAACGCGTCCGTCCGCTGGGCGAGTTCACCGTCACCGGCGCCGAGCAGGGCGTCATCCCCATGACCGACGGGCGCTTCGCGCGCCGAGCCGGGCGCTCGGTGTTCCGCATCGGTACGGCGGGCGGCGCCACCCGCCCCTCGACCGGCTACACCTTCGCCACCGTCCAGCGCCAGAGCGCACAGGTTGCCGCGGCCCTCGCGGCCGGGCGCACCCCCGTGCCTCCCCGGCCGCACGCCCGCCGCCATCTGGCCATGGACGCCGCACTGCTGCGCGCCCTGGCCACCGGCCGCGTGGACGGCGCGGACTTCTTCGCCCGCCTCTTCCGCCGCAACCGGCTGGACAGCGTGCTGCGCTTCCTCGACGGCCGCTCCGCCTTCCACGAGGAGGTCGCGATCGGTCTGCGCTCCCCCATATGGCCGATGGCGCGCTCCCTGGCCGAACTCCCCCTCCTGCCGCGCCGGCCCTCCGCCGCCGTGCCGCGGCCCGGCGATCCCCACCAGCGAAAGGCCTCCCGATGACAGACACGAGAAGTCCGTTCCCCCACCCGCTCGCGGGCCGGAGCCGTACCCGGCTCGCCCGCGACCGTTACGCCGTGCACCGGCCGGCTCCCGCCGGGGCCGCCCGCGTCGGCGACCGCGGGGTGCGCGCCGCCGTGGTGGGCGGCGGCATCGCCGGGCTCACCGCCGCCACCGCGCTGGCCGAACGCGGTGTGACCGTGGACCTGCTGGAACGCGGGGAGGTGCTGGGCGGGCGCGTCGGGGGCTGGTCCACGAAGCTGGCCGACGGCACGTCCGTCACCATGAGCCGCGGCTTCCACGCCTTCTTCCGCCAGTACTACAACCTGCGCAATCTGCTGCGGCGCATCGACCCGGCCCTGTCGATGCTCACCCCGCTGCCGGACTACCCGCTGTGGCACAGCGGCGGAGCGCGGGACAGCTTCGCGCGGGTGCCCCGCACCCCGCCGTGGAGCGTGCTGGGCTTCACCGCCCTCAGCCCGACCTTCACCCCCTCGGGGCTGGCGGGCATGAACCCCCGCGCGGCACTGTCCCTGCTCGACGTGCGGGTGCCCGAGGTCCACGAGCGGCTGGACGGCGTGAGCGCCGCGGAGTTCCTGGACTCCGTCAACTTCCCCGAACCGGCCCGGCATCTGGCCTTCGAGGTGTTCTCCCGCAGTTTCTTCGCCGATCCGCGCCAGTTGTCGGCGGCCGAACTGGTCTTGATGTTCCACATCTACTTCCTGGGCTCGGCCGAGGGGCTGCTCTTCGACGTCCCCGACGCCCCCTTCCCCACCGCCCTGTGGGATCCGCTGGCCGCCCGGCTGGAACGGCTGGGGGCACGGGTGCACACCGGTACCGCCGTTGAGCTGGTGCGCCCCGAGCGCAGCGGCTTCACCGTGGTGACGGCCGGGGGCCGGGAGCCGGGAGCCGAGCGCGGTGAGCGCTACGACGCGGTCGTCCTGGCCGTGGACGGCGCGGGCCTGCGCGCCCTGGTCGGCAACTCCCCGCAGCTGGGCGGCCCCGGCTGGCGGGCGTCGGTCGGGCGGCTGCGCGAGGCCCCGCCCTTCCTGGTCTCCCGCTACTGGCTCGGCCGGCCCGTGGCCGCCGACCGGCCCGGTTTCCTGGGCACCAGCGGCTACGGCCCGCTGGACAACGTCAGCGTCCTGGACCGGTGGGAGGACGAGGCCGCCCGCTGGGCCGCGCGGACGGGCGGCAGCGTGGTGGAACTGCACGCCTACGCCGTCGATCCCGGCGCGGACCGCGCCGCCGTCCAGCGGGCGGCCCTGGCCGAGCTCGCCCGTGTCTACCCGGAGACGGCCGGCGCGCCGGTCGTCGACGAGCGGCACGAGTGGCGGCAGGACTGCCCGTTGTTCGCCACCGGCACCTGGCGGGACCGGCCGGGTGTGCGCACCGGCCACCCCCGGCTGGTGCTCGCCGGTGACCTGGTGCGCACCACGCTGCCGGTGGCGCTGATGGAGCGGGCGGCCACCACCGGTTTCGAGGCCGCCAACGCGCTGCTGGCCACCTGGGGAGTGCGCGGCCATCCGCTGCTGACGGTGCCGCGCCGCGGCCGCTCGGCGCCGCTGCGGCTGCTGGCCTCGGCCCTCGGCGGCTGAGGGGCGGCCCGACGGCCGGGGGCGGTCAGAAGGCGGGGAGCGGCAGGGCTCCGGTGGCGGCCGGCAGGGCGTGCTCGTGCTCCAGCAGCGCCCGTTTGCGCTCCACTCCCCCGCCGTAGCCGGTCAGGGCGCCACCGGCTCCGACGACGCGGTGGCAGGGCACGATGACGCCGACCGGGTTCCTTCCGTTGGCGAGGCCGACGGCGCGGGAGGCCGTCGGCCGGCCGATGTGCTCGGCGAGCCGGCCGTAGGTCCAGGTCCGCCCGTGGGGGATCTCGCGCAACGCGGCCCAGACACGTCGCTGGAACGGCGTTCCGTACAGCCTCAGCGGCAGGTCGAAGGTCTCACGGTGCCCGGCGAAGTACTCCTCCAGCTGCCGGGCCGTCCCGGCGAGCGGCGGCCCGGCGGGCTCCGGCAGCCGCTCGCCGAAGGCCGACTCGTCGGGCCGGTACCGCTGGGCCTCCATGTAGAGGCCGATCAGGTGCTCCTCCTCGGCGACCAGGGTGAGCGGGCCGCAGGGACTGTCGACGACGGTGTGTGCGCGCCTTCCGGGCGCCCGGGGTACTGCGGGCACGTGCTGGGTCTCCTCTCGGCCGCGGTCCGGACGGGCCGGGCCGCTCGGCACCAGCATGGCCCGGCGCCCGCCCGCGGACCGGCGGTTTCCGGACGCCTACCCCCGGGCGGGGGGCGGCCGCCACCGGACGCCGTCAGAGGGCTCCGGGCCGCTGTTTCGGCTCCCCGGACCGTCCCGGGGACTCCTGCTCGGGCGGTGCGGTGAGGTACTCCAGGGTGCCGGTGATGTCCAGGAACCGTTCCAGGAAGGAAGGGCGGTTGTCCAGGTGGAGGCGGGTGCCGTGGACGCCGGCGAGGCGGTGGATGAGCAGCAGCCCGGAGAGTCCCGTGGAGTCGCAGGTGCTCAGCGCGGCGAAGTCGAGGTGGAGGTCTTCCGGCGCCGGCCGGCCGCCGAGGTGCAGGCGTGCGGCGCCGACCAGTTCCCCGGTGGTCTCGTGGTCGAGGTCGCCGGTGACGCGGAGCCGGGCGGTGCCGGGGCCGGTCTCGGCCGCGAGCGCGAAGGAGGGGCGGTGCATGGGTGTCATTCGGGCTTTCCGTGGCCGGTGGTGTCGGGGGCGGGGGTGGGGGCTGTGCATGCGTCGAGGGCCCGGTGGGCCTGCTCCAGCAGCCGGGTGGCGCGGGGGAAGTCCTTCAGCTGTCCGGCCAGCAGGTCCAGCGCGGGGCGCAGGGAGTGGGCGGGGACCTTGCGGGCGGTGAGGATCCGCGCGGTCCAGGTGATGAAGCCGGTGAAAAGCTCCTCGTCGTCGACGTAGAGGGCGGTGGAGAGGAAGTCGACGATGTGGACGACGTCCTCGGCGGTGTGCTGCCGCTGGCGTTCGGTGTAGTCGCGCATGGCCGGGAACCGCTTCTCCAGCCCGGCCACGGTCTCTCCCACCAGCCGGGGAGCGGTGCGCGAGACCATCGTGTACTCCTGGTCGGCGAGGTGGGGCAGGTCGTCGACCGGGTGGTGCGCGGGGCGCGGGCCGGGCAGCGTCAGTGCCTCCCCGCCCAGCCTGTCGGCGGCGGCGCGGGCGTCCGGGGCCCAGGCGTCGGCGCCCAGCAGGCGTGCGTGGCGTCCGTCGGGGCCGAAGGCCGCGCCGCCGGCCAGCACCGGGGTGCCGGCCGCCTGGCAGGCGGTGATCGCGGCGTGGGCGGCGGGCAGGCGGGTGGGGATGGAGGAGGACAGCGCGACGGCGCAGGGCCCCGTGCGGTGCAGATGTGCTATCAGGTGCGGGACGGGGACCTGGGCGCCGAGGAAGTCGACCTGCCAGCCGCGCAGCGCCAGCACCTCGGCGAGCAGCCGGGCGGGCAGGGCGTGCCACTCGCCGTCCACGCAGGCGACCGTGACGCGGCCCGCCCCGGCGCCGGGGCGGGCCGTGCCGCGCACCCGGTGGGCGAGCGCGGCGACGATCCGGTCGTTGATGGCGGTGGCGGCGTGCTCCTGCGCCACGGTGATGCGGTCGGCGGCCCACTCGGTGCCCACCTTCCGCTGGACGGGCGCTATGACGTCCAGCAGTACCGCCTCCGGGTCCGTGCCGGCGTCCAGCGCGGCGAAGACGGCCTCGGAGGCGGCGTACTCGTCGCCCTCGCGGACGGCGTCCCACAGTCTCTCCCGTGCCGCGCGCGGACCGGCCGCGGAGTCCGCAGCGCCGGGGGCGTGGTCCGTGTGGATGGTCATGCCGTGTACCTGCCCCGGGTGTGGCCGTCCACCGCGCTGAGGTGCACGGTGCGCGGCGCGGTGATGGCGACGACGGCCATGTCGTCGTGGCTTCCCCCGGCGACCCACTGGCCGGCGAGCATCTGGACGCGTTCGACCACGGCCTCCGCCGGCATGGCCGCGCACTCCCCGAGCGCGTCCTTCAGCCGCCGCTCCCCGAACATGTCCCCGCCCAGGGGTCCGCCACGGGCCTCGGTGATGCCGTCGGTGTACAGCAGGCACGTCTCGCCCGGCGCGAGCTCGACCGTGGCCGTGCGTGCCCGGACACTGGGCAGCACGCCGATCAGCGATCCACGGGTGTCGGCCTCCTCCACGCTCCCGTCGGCGCGCACGATCAGCGGCGGGGGGTGGCCGGCGCTGGTCAGCCGGAGCCTGACGTGGTTGTCCACGCGGGCGGCGGAGGCCAGTACGAGGGTGGCGAAGCGGGTGTGGTGCGAGCTGACCAGCGCGCCGTTGAGCAGGCCGAGCACGCGCGGATGGTCGCCGGCCATCGGCAGCAGCGCGTGCAGCGTGTTGCGGATCTTCCCGGTCAGGACGGCCGCCTCCAGCCCTTTGCCGCACACGTCCCCCAGGACGATCAGGGACTCCTCGTCCGGCCCGGCCGCGGGGTGGAGGTCGTAGAAGTCGCCGCCGACCCACTCCTTGAGCTCGGATACGCGGTAACCGCCGGCGAACTCGACCCCGTGCACCTGGCGCAGCTTCGGCGGGAACAGCTCCCGCATCAGCGTGGCGGTGATGGCGGCCTGCTCGGCGTACAGGCGCGCGGCCGACAGCGCGGCTCCGGCCCGGGCGGCGAAGAGCCCCGCGAAGGTCTCCTCGCTCCGGCTGAACGCGGCGTGGTCGCTGCGGCGCAGCAGGACCAGGGCCCCGGCCGGTACGCCGTGGCCGGGCAGGGGGGTGACCACCACCGAGCCCGCCGGTCCGTCGAAGCGGGGCGGCACGATCCACTCGGGCAGCAGTGCGGGGTCGATCCAGCGCGAGGGCACCGGCGGGAATCCCTGGAGCGCCTCGCTCAGGCCCGGCACCGTCTCCGGGTCCGCCTCGACCATGCCGTGCACCGGGCCCTCGGGGCCGCTGTGGGTGACCGGGAGTCTGCGCCCGGCCGCCGGGGCGATCAGTACGGCCGCGTCCGCCAGATGCCGCACGGCCAGACGCACGGTCGCCTCCATGCACCGTTCGACGTTCAGGGTGCCCGACAGGGTCTCGGACACCTCCGCGAGAAAGGCGGTGCGTTCCCGCTCGCCGCGCAGGGCGTCCTCGGCCAGGCGCAGTTCGGTGTCGTCGAGCAGCCACCACACCACGTCGCCGTTCCCGCCGCGGGCCGGATGCGCCCGCAGGCTCCGCCCGCCCGCCTCTCCCCGGGGCGCCTCGCCCGGCCCGGAGAGCGGGCCGGAGAGCGGGCCGGAGAGCGGGCCGGAGAGCGGGCCGGAGGAGGCGGTCAGGCGCCGGTGGGCGTCGGCCAGCCAGTGCGGTACCGCCTCCTCCAGCCGTGCCCCGGGCACCGCCTCGGGGAGGAGTCCGGCGGCGACCGCGTTGGCCCCCACCACCACTCCGGACGGATCCACCGCCACCACCACGCAGGGCGCGTCGTCCCACGCGGCACCGGTTCCGGTGCCGCGCGGCCGGGCGGATGAGTCCTCGGAGATCGTCACAAGCGGGGGTCCGCGTGCCGCGGGCCCCACCACCTTCCTGCTGGATGGACACTGAACGGAACGCCGGGCGGGACGCCGAACAGGGAATTGCCGTCCGACAACCTTCCCCCGGATGCCGCGATCAAGGCAACCGTGACGCCCGGGAGGACGGGACGCCTCCGCGGGGGTGCCCCGCGCACGGCTTCCGCCTGCCCCATGAGAACAACCGGCGGTACGGATTCGGGGCGGAGAACGGCGTTTCGCCGCGATGGTGAGAAACCTCACCGATCCGGCTCCATCCCCGGCCCGCTTCACCGCCGGAGCGGGCCGGGGGCGGCAGTCGCCCTCGAGCACGCCCGTACGGCGTCACACGAAGACGCCACACCTGAATAATGTCCCTTATGTCTTTTTTGCGGCGGTCGATGGAGAACGCGGGACCCACCGGGCTGCCCCTGGAGGTGTTCGACCCGGCCCCGGTCGGGGTCCTGGTGTGCCGGGGTCCCGACCACGTCCTGGCGTACATGAACGCCGCCTACCGCGCGATCTTCGGGGACCGGCCGCTGGGGGTGCCGGTGCGGCGGGCGTTCGCCGATCTGGAGCAGCAGGACTATCTGGAGCTGTTCGACTCGGTGCTCCGCGACGGGGAACCGGCGCGGGTCTCCGCCGCGCCCGTCACCGTCCGCTACGCCCACGGCGAGATCGAGCGGCGGTACTTCTCGTTCAGCATCTCCAGGGTCGCCTCCGCCGGGGAGGAGTCCGGGGTCCTCGTCGTCGCCGCCGAGGTGACCGCCGAGGTCACCGCGGCCGAGCACGCCCGGACGCTCGCCGAGGAACGGCGCCGGACGCTGCTGCGCTACGAGAGCCTGGTGGCCACGAGCACCGAGAAGGTGTGGGTGGCGGACCCGGGCGGCCTCCTCGTCGAGGGGAGCGAGGGATGGGAGCGTGCGACGGGACTCCCCTGGGAGGAGCTGCGCGGTGCCGGATGGCTCGGCACCGCCCACCCCGACGACCGCGCGGCCCTGGCCCAGGCATGGTCCCGGGCCGTCAGGGAGGTGCCCGAGCGGTTCCAGCACACCTACCGGCTGCGGTACGCCGACGGGACCTACCGGCACTGCCTGCTGCGCGCCGTTCCGGTGCGCGACGGCGGGGGCGTGCTGGAGTGGATGGCCGCCTGCGTCGACAC
Source organism: Streptomyces sp. SS8 (assembly GCF_054072955.1). Taxonomy (NCBI): domain Bacteria; kingdom Bacillati; phylum Actinomycetota; class Actinomycetes; order Kitasatosporales; family Streptomycetaceae; genus Streptomyces; species Streptomyces sp. SS8. The sequence continues at coordinate 23,692 of NZ_JBSVCZ010000018.1, read as the reverse complement.
CGAGGAGCAGTGGTGGCGGGAGTTGCGCGACTCCCTCCTCGGCCGTGCCGCGGTGGCGGTGACGGAGTCGGGGGACGCGCCGGACGCCTTCGCGGCCCTGAGCCGTGTGGTCGTTCCCGCCCTGGCCGACGAGTGCGGCATCTACCTGCTGCCCGAGCCCGTGGGGCAACCGTCCGGAGACGGCCGCCTGACCGTGGAGCGGGTCGCGGCCACCGCGCGCGAAGGGCTGCCCGCGGGCCTGCCGCCGCGCCGCGAGGAGTACATCGGCCCCGGTCACGCGCTCGCCCGCGCCGTCCGCGAGCGGCGCCCGTTCCACTGTTCCTTCGCCCCGGGCGCCGTACCGGCGGATGTCGCGCCGCCGGGCGTGGGGCCCTGGCTCTCCCGCGCCGGGGCGCACGGCGGGGTGATACTGCCGGTCCTGGTCGACGGAGCGGTGGCCGCCGTGGTGACCGCCTTCGTCTGCGGGGACCGGGCGCCGATCGGCCCGCGGGAGCGGACCCTGATGCGGGAGGTGGTGGAACAGGCCCACGATGCGCTCAGCCAGGCACTGCGGCTCCAGCGCGCCCAGCGGGTGGCACGGGCGCTGCAGCGCAGTCTGCTCACCGAACCGCCCGACCACCCGCATCTGCGGATCGCCGCGCGCTATCTGCCCAGCCCGGCCGCTGCCGATGTGGGCGGGGACTGGTACGACTCCTTCCCGCTGCCCTGCGACGCCCTGGCCCTGGTCATCGGTGACGTGGCCGGACACGACCTGGGGGCCGCCGTCACCATGGGCAGGATGCGCAACATGCTCCGCGCGCTCGCCGCCGACCACGGCCGGCGGCCGCCCGGCGAGGTCGTACGGCGGCTGGACGCGGCCGTGCAGGCCCTCGATCCGGACACGGGCACCACCACCTGTGTGATGGCGCGGGTGGAGCGCGGCCCGAAGGCACGGGCGGAGGCGGGCGGCGGGAGCGCGGAGGGGCCCTGGCGGCTGACGTACACCGCCGCCGGACACCCCCCTCCCCTGCTGCTCTCCGGGGACGGCGGCGCCCGCTTTCTGGAGGGCGCCCGCGGCCCCCTGCTCGGCATCCTGCCGCCGGAGGCCTCCCGGGAGAGCGCGACCGAGGAACTGCCGCCCGGCTGCACCCTGCTGCTCTACACCGACGGCCTGGTCGAGCGCCCCGGGGAGCCCCTCGACCTGGGACTGGAGCGGCTGCGGCGCAAAGCCGCGGCCCTCGCCCGCGAGCCCGTCGGCGCCCTGTGCGACGGCCTGGTGGCCACCACCGCCGCCACCGGACGCGACGACATCGCCCTGATCGCCCTGCGCCTGCCCGTTCCCGTGCCCGGCCGCTGAACCACCGGGGTCCGGTGCGCAGCGCTCCCGGGCACGGGCGGCGGGCCGTACGGGGCAGTGGTCACGGTCCGTCCCGGGGCCGCACGTCCCCGCCCCCGAGCGGCGGCCGGGGCCGTACGTCCCGGGCGGCGGGGCCTTTCGGCCCTGATCCCCGTCCGGCGCCCGAAAGCGCCGCCCGCCGCTGCTAGACAGGTCGTGGCCGCACGTCAGCGGCCGACGAATCCCGTACCCCTCCTCCTAGGAGCGTCATGCTTTCCGCCGAATCGGCCTCGGTGATCCGTGCCACCCTGCCCGCCGTTGGCGGTGCGCTGGACGAGATCACCACCCGCTTCTACGCGACCATGTTCGCCGACCGTCCCGAACTGCTCGACGGCATGTTCAACCGCGGCAACCAGGCCAGCGGCGCGCAGCGGCAGGCCCTGGCGGGCTCCATCGCCGCCTTCGCCGGAGCCCTGGTCACCGAGCCCGGCGTCCGGCCCGACGCACTGCTGGCCCGCATCGCCCACAAACACGCCGCCGTCGGCGTCACCGAGGACCAGTACACAATCGTGCACAAGTACCTCTTCGCCGCCATAGCCGATGTGCTCGGCGACGCGGTCACCCCCGAGGTGGCGGCGGCCTGGGACGAGGTGTACTGGCTGATGGCGGGAGCCCTGATCGCCCAGGAGGCCCGCCTCTACCTCATGGCGCAGGTCAGGCCCGGGCACCCCTGGCGGCAGTGGACGGTCGTCGAGCGGCGCGAGGAGACCCCCGACACGGTGTCCTTCCTGCTGCGCCCCTCCGACGGGGCGCCCGCGCCGGCCGCCCGCGCGGGCCAGTACGTGAGCGTGCGGGTGCGGATGCCCGACGGCGTCCACCAGCTGCGCCAGTACAGCCTCTCCTCCGCCCCCGGGGACCGGACGCGCCGGATCACCGTCAAGCGGGTCCACGGCGACGGCGCCCCGGAGGGCGAGGTCTCCGGCCTGCTGCACCGCACCGTGCGGGCGGGCGACGAACTGACCCTGTCCGCCCCTTTCGGGGACGTGGTGCTGGACCGGTCCGACCGGCCGCTGATGCTGGTCTCCGCCGGAATCGGCTGCACCCCCATGGTCGGCATGCTCGAACACCTCGCCGTCACCGGCTCCACCCGCCCGGTGACGGTGCTGCACGCGGACCGCTCCCCCGGCGACCACGCACTGCGTGCCGACACCGGTCGGCTGGTCGAGCGTCTGCCGGGAGCCCGCTCGGTGTTCTGGTACGAGCGGCCCGGCGCCGAGGAGCCCTACGCCCGCCGGGGCGCGATGGACCTCGACGAACTGGGGGTGGACCCCGACGCGAGCGTGTACCTGTGCGGTCCGCTGCCCTTCATGCGCTCCGTGCGCGAGCAGTTGCTGCGCGCGGGGGTCCCGGCCCGGGAGATCCGGTACGAGGTCTTCGGGCCCGACCTGTGGCTGGCCGACGCGGCGGCCTGAGGCCGCCGCCCCTCCCAGGGCGGTCACGGGTGAGCATGACGGCCCGCCGGTGCGACCGGCGGGCCGTACGCGCGTGCGCTCCCGCGCCCGCGCACGGGACCGGATGCGACGGGCGCCGGCGGTGCGGGAACATCCCGGGCCCGGACAGCGCTACTCACTGTGCCCCTGCGTTATGAGCGGTATGAGATGGAAGGTGTGGGAACAGTGGCTGAGACAGGACGGGCGCTTCCCCGGCCGGCCGGGGAGACGCCGATGGTCACCTCCTGCGACCGGCGGATCTCCGTGAAGTGTCTGCGGCTGCCGACCGCGGACCGGCCGATCAGCCGGGTCACCCTGGATCTCGGCCCGGGCCGCGACAGCACACCGGGCACCTGGGCCGCGCTCACCACCGAGGAGGCGCGCGAGCTGGCCCGGCGGCTGCTGGCCCAGGCCGCCCTGGCCGAGCGTGAGGCCCCCCGGCCCTCCGCGGCCCCCGGCTCGCCGGTGCGTTCCGGCTCCCTGCCGTCCGCGCCGCCCTCCCCGCCGGTACCGCCGGTATCGCCCGGCTCACCCCGGGTCTGATCCGGCTCCGGGCAGGTCGAGCGGCCCGGGCCGCTCCTCCCGGGCCGCTCGACCTGCTCCCCCCACGGCTCCCCACAGCCGCGACGACGATGCTGCCCGTCCCGCCGCGTCCGCCACAGGGCCGAAAGGGGAACACCCCTTGGGACCAACGTCCCCGTCCGCCCGGCCGGCGGGCCCCGCGGCCCCGGTCCGGTGACGCACCACCGCGCGAACCGACCGTGCCTCAGGAACGCGGTCCAGTGGCGGTGTTGCGCCGCATGCGGACAGTTACCCCGGGTACACGGCGTACACGGCGCGCTCGGCGTGCCGCGCAGCCGACGACGACCGGGGGTGCGAAGGATGAGGCACGGTCTTCCGCGAAAGGGTACGGGCCCCGGCACGACCACGGCGGTACGCGGGGAGCCCGCCGCGCCCCGGCCGCCCCTGGTGCGGGCGCTGGTGATGGTGGTGGCCCTGGCCGCGACGGTGCTGTTCGCCGTGGTGCTGGCCAAACTGACCCTGACGCCGTCGTACGCCTCGGAGGCGCTGACGCACAGCAATCTGCGGCCGGGCGACTCCATCCGCAACTACCTGGACCAGCCCGCGTTCCGCGACACCGTCAAGCAGCTCGGCGGCAACATCGCCCTGGGGGTGCCGTTCGGGGTGCTGCTGCCGGTGGCCTGGCCGCGTGCCCGCGGGCTGCTGCGGGTGGCCCTGCTGACCATGGCGGTGATGGTGGCGGTGGAGCTGGTGCAGGGGGCCGTGGTGCCGGGCCGGGCGTTCGACATCGACGACGTCATCCTCAACACCACCGGCGCGCTGCTGGGTTATCTGCTGCTCGGCCGCCGCATCGGCCGCGCCGTCCATCCGCCCCGCCGCCGCTGGTGGCAGCGGGGCGCGAGGCGGGGAGGCGCCGCGGCCGCCGGGCCCGGGAAGGCCTGAGACGCCGGTGCCGCGGCCGCCGGCCGGGCCCGGCGGCCGCGGCGCCTTCGTTCCTCCCTCACCGCCCGTCCGGCGGGAGGCCCGGTCTCACCAGATGGCCTCGACCCACTCGGGGCGGTCGATGAACGGGTTCCGGTTGCGCTGGTACTCGTTGTGGATGACCTCGTTGCGGTTGCGCTCGAAGGAGTCGGGCGGGTCCTGCCGGTGCCACTGCTTCAGGACGCTGATACGCCCGTGGTAGGGCGCCGAGCCGTTGCCCACCCGGTCGTTGGGCTCCAGGTCGGCGAAGCCGTCCTCGCCCTCGTAGCGCACGGCCATGTAGAGGATCATGCGGGCCACGTCGCCCTTGACCGCGTCGCGGGGCTCGAAGCTGTCGCCGTCGGTGTAGTTGCCGGGTGCTCCGGAGACCGCGCTGCCGCCGTTGTCGAAGTCCTTGTTCCCCCGGATGCTGTTGACCCGTACGTCCGTGGGGCGCAGATGGTGCAGGTCGGTGCCGGGTCCGGTGCTGGTGCCGAAGCCGCCGTGGGACTTGGCCCACACGTGCTCGCGGTTCCAGTCGCCCAGGTCGCCGCCGTGCTCGGACTTCGCCTGGGAGCGGCCGCTGTACAGCAGGATCACGTTGTCCGGATCGGAGGGGTCCTCGTCGGTGTCTCCCAGCGCGTCCCAGACCTGGCTGTAGGAGAGCCTGGTCTGCTCGCTGATGATGTCGTTGAGCGCCGCCTTCAGCGCGGCTCCGGTCTTCCCCTCGGCGGACGCGTAGTAGGTGTCCGCCGAGGAGGCCGGGAGCGCGGCGGAGGAGACGGGGGCGGGAGCGGCCGAGACGGGGGTGGGGACGGCCACGGCCAGCAGGGCGGCCGCGGCCAGGGCTATGCCTCCGGCCGCGGACCCACGGGAGCGGGACATGTGGGGATGTCCTTTCGGTAAGCCCCGGATCAGGGACTGCCAACGGTTGTTCGATATGCGGAGCTTCCCATGCGAGCATGTCCCTGCCAACAGCACAGTGGGAAGATCCCGTGACCGTCACGGGAACACCGGCCCCCGCTGATCCCGGTTCCGTGCGCCCGGACGGTCGGGAGAGCCGGTCCGGACGCACGGGGCGGGCCGCCCCGGAGAGCGGATCACCTCGGGCAGGGGCCGCCCGGCATGACACCCGTGTAAGGGGCCGCACCCTCCCCCTGCCCGCGGGGCATCACGGGCAGGAGGGCGCGGCGGGCAGGTCCGGGACCAGTTCGGACCACCGGTGGGTCCGCCTCGCCCTGCAGACCTCGGCCGCCACCTCGGCGGTGTCCAGCCGCCACAGGCGCTTCCCCTTGCCCGCGGTCGCCAGCGTCCGGCCGTCCGGGCTCAGGGCCATGGCGGAGATCTCCCCGTCGCCGGTGAGCGTGGCCGTCATGTCGCGTGAGGCGGTGTCCCACAGGTGGATCGTGCCCGTCCCCGCGGTGACGAGCGTTCTGCCGTCCGGGGAGAACGCCACGTGCTCGGCGCCGTCGGGGTGGCCCGTGAGGGTGGTGGCGGTGCGGTACGAGGCCGTGTCCCACAGCCGTACGCGGCCTCCGGCCGCGGTGGCCAGCAGCCGGCCGCCCGGGGAGAACGCCACACCGGTGACCGGGCCCTCGTGGCCGGTCAGGGAGGCCCGCACCCGTCGGCCGCGCACCTCCCACACCAGCACGGTGCGGTCGGCGGAGATCGTGGCCAGGGTGCGGCCGTCCGGGGAGAAGGCCAGCGCGTGCACCCGGTCGGTGTGCCGTCTGAGGACGGCCGTCTGCCGCCCCGAGGCGGCGTCCCACAGCCGTACGGTGTCGTCGGGGGAACCGGTGGCCAGGGTGCGGCCGTCCGGGGAGAACGCCACGGCCGTCACCGTGTCGGTGTGGCCGGTGAGGGTGGCCCGCCGCCGCCCCGAGGCGGCGTCCCACAGCCGGACCGCGCCGTCGGCGGTGCCGGTGGCCACAGTACGGCCGTCGGGGGAGAACGCCGCCGCGTGCACGTCGCTTCCGTGTTCCAGGGTGCGCGGCCGGCGGTGTCCGTCGGTCCGCCACAGCTCCACCGCCCCGTCGGCGCTCCCGGTGGTGGCCAGGGTGGCCCCGTCCGGGGAGAAGGCCGCCAGCCGGGAGAACGGCGCGGTGGTGCCCAGGACCGCGGTCCGCTGCTGTGTGGCCGTGTTCCACAACTGCACCCGGCCCTCGCCGTCGGCCACGGCCAGGACTCGGCCACCGGGGGACAGCGCCGTCTCGTAGGCGGCCGGTTCCTCTCCGGCGGTGATGGTGGCGGTCGTGCGGTGGTCACCGGTGTCCCAGAACCTGACGGTGCCGTCGGCCGCGGTGACGGCGAGGGTACGGCTGTCGGGTGTGAACGCCAGCTCCCGGTGGGCGTGTTCGCGGCGGCCCGTCACCGAGGAGGTCTTGCGGTAGTGGTAGGTCGCGGTGTCCCACAGCCGGGTGATCTCGGTGCCGGCCGCGGCCAGGATTCGGCCGTCCGGGGAGAACGCCACGTCGTGGACCGGGCTGCGCTGCCCGGTCGACGCGCTCCTCATGACGGTGAGGGTGGCGTTCTCGCGGCCCGGCTCGGTGTCCCACACGCGCAGGGTGGCGTCGACACCGCCGGTGGCCAGGGTGTCGCCGTCCGGGGAGAAGGCCACGGCCGTCACCTCGCCCGTGTGCCCGGACAGGACGGCCGTCTGCCGCCGCTTCGCCACGTCCCACAGCCGCACGGTCCCGTCGCCGCCTCCGGTGGCCAGGGTGGCCCCGTCCGGGGAGAAGGCCACCGTGGTCGCCTGGCCGGTGTGGCCGGTGAGGGTGGCGGCGACCCGGTGGTTCCGGGTGTCCCACAGCTTGACGCTGCGGTCGTCGCCCGCGGTGGCCAGCAGCCGGCCGTCCGGGGAGAAGGCCACGTCGTTCACCCGGTCCGTGTGGCCGGCGAGGGTGGCGGCGACCTGTTGCGCCCGGGTGTCCCACAGTCTGACGCCGTGGCCGTCCCCGGCCGTCGCCAGGGTCCGGCCGTCCGGGGAGAACTCCATCGCCGACACGGTGCCGGCCCGCCCGGTGAACCGGTCGGCCCGGTAGCGGGCGTAGGCGGACAGCAGACTGCTGCGCGTCTCGGGGACGTCGGCCCGCTGGAAGGCGGCCAGGGCCAGCATCGCCGCCGCCTCCGGGCGTTCCCCGGCCATCGAGTCGGCCTGGGCGGCCAGTTCGTGCGAGACGACGACGCGCCGCTGCTCACGGGCGATCGAGTACTGCTGGACGGTCGCCGCGATCGCGGTCGCGCAGAGCACCAGCAGTGCGGACAGCACCACCGACAGCCGCCGCAGCCGCACGGTCCGGGCCCGGGCCTCCTCCGCCTCCGCCTCCTCGGCGGCCTCGCTGGCCAGCAGGAACTCCCGCTCCAGCGCGGTGAGCCCGGCTCCCGCGCCGCCGAGCCGGTCCCGGGCCGCCGCGAGCCGGGCGCCCCGGTAGAGGGCTCCCGCGTCGCGGTCCAGGGAGTGCCAGACCTGCGCGGCCTCCGTCAGCTGCCGGTGGACGAGCAGCCGCCGCCGGTCCGCCTCGATCCAGCCGCGCAGCCGGGGCCAGGCCGCGATCAGCGCCTCGTGCGCCAGGGTGACCGTCGAGCCGTCGAGGGTGACCAGGCGGGCCCGCGCCAGCCGCTCCAGCACCTCGGCCTCGGCGGTGCGGCCCGCGCCGTCCGCCCCCAGCTCGCCGCGGTCGGTGGGGCGCCGGGTGTCGGGCACCCCCTCGCCGGGGTTGACCAGCCGCAGCAGGATCCCGCGGGCGGCGGCGGCCTGGTCGGGGTCCAGCCTGGTGTAGAGGTCCTCGGCGGTCTGGGCGATGGCGCCGCGTATGCCGCCGGTGGCCTCGTAGGCCGCCAGGGTCAGGGCGCGTCCGCGGCGCCGGCGCCAGGTCTCCAGCAGGGCGTGGGACATCAGCGGCAGCCCTCCGGGCTCGCCGGTCACCTCGTCCACCAGCCTGGCGGTGAGGGCGCGTTCGACGATCAGGCCCGCGTCGGCGGCCGGGCGGACGATGGCCCGGCGCAGTTGCGCCGGGGTCATCGGCCCGACCAGGAGCGTGGCGTCCCGCAGGGCGTCGGCGAGGCCGGGATGGCCCGCGCAGTGGCCGAAGAAGTCCGCTCTGACCGCGACGACGACCCGCAGCCGGCCGCGGGGGCGGCGGGCCGCCAGCAGCAGGTCGATGAACTCCCTGCGCTCCCCGGGGTCGCGGCACAGGGTGAAGACCTCCTCGAACTGGTCGACGACGACCACCGTGTCCGCGTCGGGGGCACGGGAGGCCGGCGAGAGCAGACGGGGGTGGTCCCTCATCGGGTGCGGGCCGGGGGTGAAGACGCGGATGGCGGCCGGCCGCATAGCGGCGGCGCCGGAGCGCAGGGCGGGGATCAGCCCCGCGCGCAGCAGCGAGGACTTGCCGCTCCCGGAGGCGCCGACGACGGCCGTGAACCGCCCCTCCCCCACCCTGCGTACGAGGTCGCCGGTGAGCTGCTCGCGTCCGAAGAACCGTTTCTCGTCCTCCGGCTGGAAGCGTCTGAGCCCCGGGTAGGGGGCGTCGGCGCCGTCCGTGCCGGACGGCTGGGCCAGCGAGTCGGCACACGCCCGGCGCCAGCGCTCCTCCCACTCCTCCCGGTCGCCGCCGCAGGCCTGCGCGTAGGCCAGGGCGACCGGGAGCGTGGGCAGTCTGCGGCCGGCCGCCGCCTCGGCCAGGGTCGCCGCCGAGTAGGGCGCCCGCTGAGCCATCGCCCGGTAGGTGGCGCCGCCCGACGCCCGGCGCAGCTCCCGCAGTTCGACCGCGAATCGCTGCACCGGCCCGGCGGCCGGGTCCAGTGGTTTCTCCCGGCGCCCCATCGCGTGTCCTCCCCCGCCGCGTCCGCGATCGGGCGCCACCGTAGGCCCCCCGCGACCGGCCGACAAGCCCGCGCTCCGCCCCTCGCCTCCCGCTCCGGCGAGTGCCGCGCGCCGGCCGCGAATTGTCCGGCGCGGCGGAACGGGCCTGCCTGACAACGCCTGTCGGCCGAGACTCGGTGCCGGGCATGGCCGGACGGACCGGTGTGCTCCGGCCGGGGCGGCGGCGGGGGACACGACCGGGGAGAAGGAGGAGTACATGGTGTACGAGACGGTGTTCGCGAGCGAGGACGTGCCCGCGGCCGAGCGGTTCGGCCGATGGTGTGAACTGGTCCGGCGGGCCCACGCGCCCCTGGAGGCGGACAGCCCCCACCGGGCGGACTTCCGGGCCCGGCTGCGCGTGCTGAGCCTCGGGGCCGTCACGGTGTGGCCCGCTGAGTTCGCTCCCGCCGTCCTGCGGCGCACCCCGGAGCTGGTCCGGCGGCACGACCCGCGGACCGTCCATGTGTCCCTGCCGCTGCGGGGGCGGCTGAGGGTCGCACGGGAGGGCCGCGCGGACGGCTACGGCCCCGGTTCCCTGTGCGTGGTGGACACCTCTCGTCCCTGCGAGATGTGGGCGGGCGACGGCGACGGCCCGTACAGCGGCATCGGGCTGGAGGTCCCCCGGGACCTGCTGCACCTGCCGCCGGAGCGGCTGACCGGACTGACCCGCCGCAGCCTGTCGGCACGGGAGGGCATGGGGGCGCTGCTGGCGCAGTTCCTGACCACGGTGACGGCGGACCCCGCCCACTACCGGCCGGCCGACGGGCCCCGGCTGGCCGCGGTCGCGGTCGACCTGCTGTCCGCCCTGTTCGCCCACACCCTGGAGAGCGATCACGCGCTGCCGCCGGAGGACCAGCGGCGGGCCCTGCTGCTGCGCGTCCAGGCCTTCATACGCCGGCACCTGCACGACCCGCGTCTGTCCCCGCCCGCGATCGCGGCGGCGCACCACATCTCCCTGAGCCATCTGCACCGGCTGTTCCGGGACGAGGGCTCCACCGTCTCGGCGTTCCTGCGCGACCAGCGGCTGCGGCGCATCCGGCGGGACCTGTCCGACCCCGCCCTGCACCGCACGCCCATCCACGCCGTCGCCGCCCGGTGGGGTCTGACCGACCCCTCCGCCTTCAGCCGTGCCTTCCGCCTCGCCTACGGCACCTCGCCCAGCGACTACCGGCAGCGCGCGCTGGCCCGCGGCGGCACGACGGCGGCCGCGCGGGGCGCTCTCGTGGCGAACGCCGCCGGCCGCTGACGCGCCGTGCGACCCGGCGCCCGGTGTCCTGTGCCGGACACCGGGCGCCGGGTGTCCCCTGTCCGGTACCGGGTGCCGGCTGCCGGCTGCCGGGCATCCGGTATCAGCCCATGTCCAGGCGGGCGGCGGCCTTGCGCAGCACGCCCGTCTTCTGCTCCACCGGCTTCTGCTGCTCGCCCTGGAGCGCGCTGACGACGGTGAGCGCGCCGGTCAGCACGGGGATGCTCCACTGGGCCCAGCGCAGCTGCCGCTCGGCGTCCTCCGTGGAGGCCGGGTGGTGCTGGGCCCCGGCCGCCTTGCCCGGGTCGGCGGAGGTGGCCATCTCCAGCTTCTTGCCCATGACGCGGCTGTAGGCGGTGGCCGCCAGGGCCGCGCCGGTCAGGACGGTCTTGATCGCCGAGGAGGCCCCCACTCCCCGCTGGTGCTCCACGCGGTACATGTTGGACGCCAGCAGGGATACGGCGCCCGCGAGGTGGGCGGCGATGGCCAGCCCGTTGACCGGCGTCCACTTCGCCCATCCGATACTCGCGATCCTGTCGCCGGTCGCGGCGTCCTCCCACTCCCTGGCGACGCCGTTCAGCCCCACGGCGCCCATCAGGGAGCCGCCGAACCATGCGCCCATACCCAGGTCGTGCAGGCTGCGGGCGAGCGTGTTGCGTTCGGACACGATGATCTCCAGTTCGCCTCGTCCGATTCGAGCGATATTCACGACATCTCGAGAATTTCGCGGCATTCAAGGCATACCAGAGGTTCCGGCGGGCCGCCGCCCGGAGCCGTACGCCCCCGGGCGGGCCGGCGGGCGTACGGGCCGGTGGGCGTACGGCGGGCCGCTCAGCCGCAGGAGGCCGTCCGCTCGTACCAGCCGGGCTCGGCCTCGGTGAGGGAGGTGACGGTGTAGACGTTCCACAGTCCCAGCGCATCGCCGGAGCCGACCGCGTAGGTGTAGCCGTAGCGGACGGTGGCGCGGCCCTGCTGCACATGGGTGTAGTTGCTCGCCGTGAAGCAGGCGGGCGTCCCCGGATCGCCGGGATCGCCCGGATCGCCCGGATCGCCGGGGTCGGTGCCGCCCAGGCCCCAGTCGGCGGTGATGTACGCCGTCGAACACATCAGGTCGGCGGTGTACGCGCCGGTCGTTCCGCAGCCCTCCGACGGGCGCACCGGGACGGCGTGCCCCATGCCACGGACGCGGTAGTCGCGCACGACGGTACCGGCGGAGGAGCCGTAGTCCCTCCGTGTCACCCCGCCGGGCAGCGAGGCCGAGCCGTCCGCGGTGGCGTCCGTGCCGTGCGTGTTCGTCCACTGCTTGACCAGCTCGTCCGCGTTCGCCGGGGCGACGGTGGTGTCGGAGGCGCCGTGCCAGATCGCGACCGACGGCCACGGGCCGCCGTACCCGGGGTTCTGGGCGCGGACCAGATCGCCCCACTGGGCGGCGGTCTTCGTGACGCCCGGGTTCATACAGCCGAACGCCCCGGTCATGCTGGTGGCGCAGCCGTGCGGGATGCCGGCCAGCACGGCGCCGCCCGCGAACACGTCCGGGTAGGCGGCGAGCACGCTCGCGGCCATCGCCCCGCCGCCGGAGAACCCGGCGACGTACACCCGGGACGGATCCGCCCCCACCGCGTTCACGGTGTGGCCGACCATCTGGCGCAGCGACAGCATCTCGCCCCGGCCGCGCGAGGTGTCCCCGGCCTGGAACCAGTTGAAGCAGCGGGAGCTGTTGTTGGCCGCCTCCTGCTGGGCCGCGACGAGCGCGAAACCGCGCGCGTCGGCGTACGTGCGCCAGCCGTAGGTGGCCGTGAAGCCGGGCGCGTCCTGGGTGCAGCCGTGCAGGACGAGAACGACCGGGGCGCCGGCCGGCAGGTCGTCGGGGATGTAGCGGTACATGGTCAGCGCGCCCGGGTTGGAACCGAAGCCGGTGACGCGTTCGAGGTCGGCTGCCGCCGCCGGGGCGGCGGACAGCCCGGTGAACGCCAGCGCGAGCGTGCCCAGCAGCACACCCGCACGGCGCAGGAGGGTCATGGCTCTCATGAGGGGGGTCCTTACGCCTGAAAGGGACCTGACAATCGATGCCGGTACCGTAGGACGTGACGCAGATCACCCGAACATGCAGGAGCCACAGGTTCGCCGGCTCTCCGGTGGCCGCCGCCCACATTGCCCCGCGAAGGGCCGCGGCCCCAAAGGTCACTCGTCGCAGGCCTCCTCCGGTCCCGCGCGGGCGAGGACGTCCGGCGGTGGCGAGGCGAGGGCGAGGCGTACGGCGTGGGGGCCCGGAGCCCGTCGGCGGCGCACGCGGCCGCCGGGGTGACCGCGGCGCCGTGCCGGGCGGCGGTGCGGCGGTACTGCGGTGGGGCGGGTCACCACCGCAGGGCGAGCGCTCCGTCCGGCTCCCGGTCGACGTGGGAGCCGAGACCGCGGCCGGCGCGGTCCAGGACCGCCCGCAGCCATCCGGCGTCCTCCCGCGAGGCGCGGCGCAGCCGCATCCGCCGCGCCTGGAACGGCACCATCCGCACACCGGCCGTCCGGCCGTCCGGCTCCAGCCGGACGAGGTACAGCAGCCGCAGGTCGTCCCGGTACCGCTCGTATCCGGTGATGCCCTCGTAGTCGTTCACCAGATCGCCGCAGCCGTACAGCACGAGCCTTCCCCGGTACACCTCCGCGGGGCGGGGGTGGTGCGAGGAGTGGCCGTGGACGATGTCCGCGCCGCCGTCGACCAGGGCGTGCGCGAAGCCGGTCTCCTCGGCGGAGACCTCATAGCCCCAGTTCGGCCCCCAGTGGACCGAGACGACCACGACGTCCCCCGGCCGCCTGACCCGGCGGATCCGCCCGGCCACGGCGGCAGCGGCGGCCGGTGAGGGCTCGTCCACGACGTCCACGCCGGGCCGGCCCGGGCCCGCGGCCCAGGACGGCGGTACGCCGCTGGAGGGCATGCAGAAGGCCAGGACCACCACCCGCCGCCCGCCCTCCAGGGGCACGGGCACGGGCCGCCGCGCGGCGGCGAGGTCCCGTCCCGCCCCCGCGGCGGCGATTCCCGCGCCCGCCAGGGCGTCGAGCGTCTCCTCCAGGCCGGGGCGGCCGAAGTCCAGGACGTGGTTGTTGGCCAGGGCGCAGACGTCGGGGCGGGCGGCCGACAGACAGGGGAGGCCGGCTGGACTCATCCGGTAGTGGATGCCCTTGCCCGGCGCGAACGCTCCGCCGCGCGTGACGGCGGTCTCCAGGTTGACGATCCGGGCGTCGGGGGCGGCCTCGTCGATCGCCGCGAGCGCCTCGCCCCAGGGCCACTCGAAGCCGGCCGGCCGGGGCACCGGGCCGCCGGCCGCCTCCGCCAGCTCGACGTAGGAGCGGGCGTCCCGGATGTACGCCTCGCGCAGCTCCGGGTCGCCGGGGTGCGGGAGGATCTGGTCGACGCCCCGGCCGAGCATCACGTCACCGCAGAGGAACAGGGTGACCGCGGCCCCGCTCATGCTTCCGAGGATAGGACCTTCCCGCCCTCACCTCCGGGGCCGGCCGGCCCCGGGAGGAGGGGACCCTCGGCCCTGCACTCCCGGCCGCGTCCGTGGTGTCCTGGTGGTGGCCGTCGGAGGCGGCCACCGGACGCGGAGAAGCGGAGCGAGACCGCGCACCGCGCGATCGGAACCCGCGGGAAGCGGGTGGCCTCCGGCAGGCCGCGTGTGCCCGGCGGGACCCCCGTACGCCGGGCACACGGCGTGGGCGCGGCTACCCGCCGCTCCCCTCCGTCCCGGCCCCCTCCAGGGTCGCGGCGTGGTCGGGCACGCGGGTCTGCGTCTCCCTCGGCGGCCGCCGGTAGCCCGTGGACGGCGGCCGGGGCGGCAGGCTCAGCTCCGGCGGCTCGACCTCGCGGTAGGGGACGCCGGACAGCAGATGGGCGATCATGTTGATCCGCGCCCGCCGCTTGTCGTCCGCCTCCACGACGTACCAGGGGGACTCGGGGATGTCGGTGTGGGCGAACATCTCGTCCTTGGCCCGCGAGTACGCCTCCCAGCGGACGCGGGACTCCAGGTCCATCGGGGACAGCTTCCAGCGCCGCATGGGGTCCTCCAGCCTCGACCGGAAGCGCCTCTCCTGCTCCTCGTCGCTGACCGAGAACCAGTACTTGCGCAGCAGGATGCCGTCCTCGGTCAGCAGTCGCTCGAAGACGGGGCACTGGCGCAGGAAGCGCGCGTACTCCTCGTCGGTGCAGAAACCCATGACGCGCTCGACGCCCGCGCGGTTGTACCAGCTGCGGTCGAACAGGACGATCTCGCCGGCCGCCGGAAGCTGCTCCGCGTAGCGCTGGAAGTACCACTGGGTGCGCTGGCGCTCGGTGGGCGCGGGCAGGGCGACGATACGGGCCACGCGCGGGTTGAGGTACTCGGTGACGCGCTTGATCGCGCCGCCCTTGCCCGCCGCGTCGCGCCCCTCGAAGACGACGACCAGCCGGGCGCCGGTGGAGCGCACCCACTCCTGCATCATCACCAACTGCTCCTGGAGCCGGAGCAGTTCCCTCTCGTACACCGGCCGGGGCAGCCGGGCGCGCCGCCCTCCGGACTTCTTCGGCGGCCGTTTCCCGCCGTCCTGCCGCACCATACGCACCCTTCCACGCTTTCCGGCATTTTTCCTTTTCCGATGACAAAACCGTTTCCCCCGGAGAAACCGGGAAACACGGACGGCCGATTCACGCGGCCCGACCCAGGGATGGTGAAGTATGGCAACCGGAGAGACCGGATTCAGCGATGTCGTCTACGACCTGATCTCGGTGCAGTACCACGCGCTGAAGGCCGGACACGACTACGGGCAGTACGTGCGCGACGCCGAGAACGCGGGGAAGCAGGAGATCGCCGACTTCTTCCGCAAGGTGATGGAGGAGGACTCCCGGCGTGCCGCCCAGTGCCACAAGTACCTGGCGCAGCTGTCCGGCACCGAGGACGCGGGCCCGGCGGCCCAGTAGGGGGCGGGTCCTTCCGGCCGGACGGGGCGGCCCGCGGCCGCGTACGGCGGTACCGCGGGCGCCCCGGCCGGCCGCGCCCCGCACCGTTGCGCCATCCCGCTTCCGGCGCCCCGGAGCGCGCCGCGGTCCGCGCGGCGGTCACCATTGAGGCATGTCCCGACGCCGATCCCGTCCGCGCCAGAAGGCTCCGTCCGCCTCCCCCGCCCTCTCCCCCGACGCCCCCTGCCCGTGCGGGCTGCCCGCCCGCTACGCCGACTGCTGCGGCCGGTTCCACCGGGGGCAGGCGGCCGCCCCCACCGCCGAGGCCCTGATGCGCTCCCGCTACAGCGCCTTCGCCGTGCGCGACCGCGCGTATCTGCTGCGCACCTGGCATCCGGACACCGCGCCGGAGCGGCTGGAGACGGACCCGGACACCCGGTGGCGGCGTCTGGAGATCCTCGGCGCCACCGGTGGCAGCCCCTTCCACGCCGAGGGGACCGTCTCCTTCCGCGCCCACTACAGCGAGCGGGGGCGCGAGGGCGTCATGGAGGAGCACAGCCGCTTCGTGCGCCACGCCGGCGCGTGGGTCTACCTCGACGCCTCCGGCTCCTCCGGCCGTCCCTGACCGTCCCCGACCCGCGCTCGGGCGCCCCGGGGCACCCGGAGGCAACCGGGCGCCCGGGGACGTGAAGAAGCCGTGCACCGCCCGCGCACGACGGGCTCCGACGCGGCCGCGACCGAGTAAGGTCCTCTCCGGGGACCATCCGTGAGCGGCCGCGCACTCTGCGGCGCGGCGCCGCGGTGAAGTGCGTGTCCGGCGCGGAACGTTCGCGCGGACGCACCGCGGTCCCCTCCGCGCCCCGCTCTGCGGGTGCGGAGGAGGTACGGGAGGGGGGAGATCGCGTTGCGTCCCGACTCGAGGTCGCGGCTGCGCCGTCCGGCCGCCGGGGAGCCGCGCTCCCTGGGCCCGTGGGACCGCCCGGGGCCGGACGCGCCACAGCGGTCCGGTGACGGCGCTTCCGGAAACGGGGGCGGGGCCGGCTCGCGGGGCACGGAGACCGGCGGCTCCCACCGGGGCGGGCCGGCCGATCCGTCCGGGCCCCCCGAGCCGCGCACGGGTTTCCTGACGGGGCGCCGCGGCCCGCGCACCACCGCCCTGATCGTGACCACCGGCGCGATCGGCTCCGCCCTGGCGACCCTGCTGGTGGCCTCCGGTGTCCTGACGCCCGCCGACCCCCGCCCACCGCTGTCCGGCGGCCCGCCGCCCTCCCCCGAGCAGACGGCCTCCGCGCCGGACGCCCCGCCCTCCGCGTCCGGTTCGCCGGGCCCCGGGCCCTCCGCTCCCGCCGCGCCCCCGTCCTCCCCGGCCGCCCCGGACGGCACGCCGTCCGCGCCCGCACAGCCGTCCCGCACACCGCCGGAGTCCGCCGCACCGCCTCCCAGCCCCGCCTCCCAGCAGTCGCGGCGCCCCGTGCCCGGCATGCTGCGGGAGGGGGACGGCGGCCCGGAGGTCGAGGAGCTCCAGCGGCGGCTGCGGCAGATCCCGGGCATCTATCCCGACGGCGAGGTCGACGGCCGCTACGACGCCGAGGTCACCGAGGCCGTCGCCCGCTACCAGCAGTGGTACGGCATCCGGGGCGACGAGCAGGGCGTGTACGGCGACGACACCCGGCGCGACCTGGAGGCGCGCACCTGACGGGCGGCCGCGCGCTCACCGCCCCTCTGCTCACCCCCGTGTGTCCGCCGCCCGTGCGTTCACCATCCGTGTGCCCCGAGCCAGGACTCCACCCGGCCTTCGTCCCAGGCGCCGTCCGCGACGACCACGCGGTAGCGGTAGGCGAAGCTCTCGCCCGGCGGCAGCTCGAACTCCTCGAAGAAGGCCCAGGAGAAGGCCACGACCGGGGTCGGTTCGGAGCGCACGAACCAGTGGGAGTCGTGGATCGCGTCGTCGTTGCCGGGCGCGTGGGCGAAGACCACGGTGGTGTGCGCGTCCGCTCCGTCGCGTTCGGCGGTGAAGGCCAGCCAGGGCGCCCGGGTGCCCATCATGGCCGCGGCGCCGGCCTCCCCCTTCCCGCCCCGGCCGCCGGGGCCGAGGACGTCGCCGCCGGCGAGGTCGCGCGGACCTCGCCAGTGGAGACCGGTGTAGCCGGCCATCTCGCGTCCGGCGGTGGTCGGGGAACCGAACAGCAGCGGCTCGGTGCGGATGTTGGTGAGGTGGATCGACCAGTCCAGCGCCCAGGCACCCTCCTCGGGCTCGGCCGAGTGCACCTCGACGGTGCGCTTCTCCCGGGCCCACTCCTGTCCGCCATTCTCGGTCCACGTCAGCCGTTCGGCCACGCGTACCCGGTCCCCGCCCGGGCCGAGGACGTCCACCGCGTCGAAGCCGTCGTGCCGCATCCACCCCACCCGGTCCCGCAGCGGCAGGTAACCGCGGCCGTGGACGTAGGAGTTGCCGCCCCAGAAGTTCTGCCCGGACAGGTGGCTGGCGGTCATCTGCAGCCCCTTGTGCCAGCGGTGGTCGCTGGGCCGGTAGCCGGTGACGGTGCGGCCGGCCAGGGTGCGCAGCGGGTGGGCGTAGGGCTTGCGGGACTCGAAGGCGTCCGGATCGGGCCGGTACACATAGGCCAGCAGCTCCACCGCGCCGCAGGCGACGGAGATGCGCTCGCCGTGGGTGTGGGTGACGGTCAGCGGCGCGCTCACCGGGTCGCCTCCTTCACGGGGGCGCCCGGCGCCCAGTCGGGGTGGTCCCCGTGCATGGCGGTGTGGTACGGGTCGCCGGGGACGATCTCGCCGGCGCGCACCGGCAGCCCGGTGAAGGCGGACTTGTACAGGGCGGCGGTGAACTCCAGGGTGCGGCGGGCCTCGTGGCCGCTGCCGGGCGGCCGGACGCCCGCGCGCCGGGCGGCGAGTACGGCCGCGAGCTGGACGGTGTGGGAGCTGGGCAGATCGGCCGCCGGGGTGCGCCAGGCGCGGACGCGGTCGGCTCCGTCCGCGGCGCCGGCCACGTGGGGGGCGGGGGTGTAGACCCAGTCGTCGTTGGAGTGGCCGTACAGATGGGTGAGTTCGACGGTGGCGTCGGCGCAGTCGATCCGTATGCGGCTGGTCTCCTGAGGGGACAGGACGCTGTTGACGACGGTGGCCATGGCGCCGCTCTCGAAACGGACCAGGGCGGTGGAGACGTCCTCGCTCTCCACGTCGTGCACCAGGCGTCCGGCCATGGCCCGCACCTCGGCCCAGTCACCGAGCAGATGCAGCAGCAGGTCCGTCTGGTGGATGCCGTGGCCCATGGCGGGGCCGCCGCCCTCGGTGGCCCACCGGCCGCGCCAGGGGACGCGGTAGTAGGCGGCGTCGCGGTACCAGGTGGTCTGGCAGTGGGCGACGAGCGGGGCTCCCAGCGCTCCGGAGGCCAGCAGTTCACGGGCGTGGACGGCGCCGGAGCCGTAGCGGTGCTGGAAGAGGACGGTGGCGAACGGGCCGCCGTCCTCCTCCCTCCCCTCGGCGGCGGCGATCTCGTCGTACTCGGCGAGGGAGAGGCACAGCGGCTTCTCGCACAGCACCCACGCCCCGGCGCGCAGCGCGGCCACGGCCTGCTCTCGGTGGAGGGAGGGCGGGGTGCCGATCAGCACCAGATCGGGCCTCTCCCGCTCCAGCATCAGGGTCAGGTCGGTGTAGCCCGCCACCCCTTCGCCCGCCCGCGCGCGGAAGGCGTCGAGCCGTCCGGTGTCCACGTCGACGACGGCGACCGGCTCGACCTCGTCCGCGTGGGCTTCGAGAGCCGGCAGGTGGCCGACGGTGGCGATGGCTCCGGCGCCGACGACGGCGACGCGGAGGCGTTGGTTGACCGGGGGCATCTGGTTCGGGCTCCTTCGGTGGCCGACTACGACAGAAAGCGCTTACCGAACTAGACCCTAGGGGCGGCGAGGGCATCTGGAAAGAGCCGCGCGCCGCGTCCGCGGCTCCGCGGGTCAGCCCTGCGGGACGTCCTTGACGAAGACGACGCCGTCGCCGTCGCCGTCCGCCAGTCGGGCCGGATCGAGCGGGGCGTAGCCGAACCAGGGGGACACGCGGGGCGCGGGAGGAGGGTCGCCGAGGGCTGCGGCCAGCTCCTGGGCACCGACGAGACAGCGATCCCGGGGCAGCGCGTACAGGAGCCCTTCGAGGCTGTCCGGCGGCGGGGCGTCCACTCCCCGGTGCCGGATCGTGCCCAGGGCCGTGGCCACGAAGGCGTACTCCCGGCCGAGCCGGGCGCTCACCAGCGCGCCGGCGCCCCACCACTCAACCGGCCCCTCCCACATCCGCATCGTGCTCCTCCCCCTCTGGAGATGGGAGTTGTGGGCGTGGACGAACACCGGGCCCCGCTCGGCGAGGGCGAGGAGGTTTCCGGCCATCATCGAGTCCCGCAGCGCGCACAGCCGGGCCATACGCACCGGTGACGCGCCGGCCATCCGGTGGTGGTAGCGCAGCAGGCCGGTCGCGGCGCGCCCGTGCAGGCGCGCCCTGTCCCACTCCTCCCATGAGGCCGCCGCGATCAGGTGAGGTGTCTGCTCCTCCAGCAGCGCCACCAGGTCGTCGGCGAGCAGCCGCAGTCTGTCCGCCTCGGCAGACCGCCCCACCGACCGGGACGGGTCCGTCATCGCGGCGGGTTCGGTCCACCGGGCGTCGTCGCCGAGCAGGCGGTCGAGCGTCTGTGCGTCACACGGGAGCAGGTCCGCTTCCACATGGGCCGTGAGGTGGTGGTGGAGCGCGACAAGGGCCTGCCGGGGGCTCGCGGCATGGGTGATCTCCAGCGGGCCGTCGAAACCGGCGAAGCGGAGCCGGTCGGAGGCGGGCCTGCCCTCGGCGTCGGCGCGGGCGTTGTGGGCGCGCATCCAGCGCACGAGTTCGCGGTTGGCCGCGAAGGCACCCCAGCCGTGGCTGAACCCACTCTCCATGACCTGGTCGAGGGTGCCGGTGCCGGAGGTGACGTAGTCGTCCACGGTCAGACCCGCCACGCAGTCGCTCTCGATCGCGATCGTCCGGTAGCCCTCCTCCTCGACGAGTTGCCGGAACAGCTCGTTGCGCAGGCCGAGCAGCGCGTCCTCGCCGTGGGTGGGCTCGCCCAGGGCGAGCATCCGGGGCCGGACCGGGAGTACCCCCATGATGGCCGCCGCGTCGACGGCGCGGGCGATGTCCTTGGTGTCGGTAACCATGCCTTCAACGCTATCGTTGAACCTTCGATGGAGACTTTTCCGCGATATCTTCGCCTCCATGGGGAGAAAGCTTCAAAATGGTGAGCGGCTCAGGCCGGTCGATCTGGCACGCGGGCACGGCCTGTCCACACAGGCGGTCAGGAATTACGAGGAGGCCGGGATCCTTCCGGCCGCCGATCGCACACCCCACGGCTACCGCGTCTACACCCCGCTGCACGCACGGGCCCTGCGCACCTTCCTCGCCCTGGTGCCCGGCCACGGCCACCAGGCGGCGACGGCGATCATGCGGGCGGTGAACGAGGGCGCGCAGGAGGAGGCGTTCCGCCTCGTCGACGAGAGCCACGCCCAGCTCCTGGAGGACCGCCGGACCCTCCGGACTGTGGAGAGCGCCCTGCGCGATCTGGATACCGGTGCGGACCCCGGGGCGGGCCGGGCGCCCAGGGCCGGGTCCGGGTCCGGCGGCGTGTTCATCGGGCCACTGGCCGGGAGGCTCGGCATCCGGCCCGCGACGCTGCGCAAGTGGGAGCGTGCCGGGCTGGTCCGCCCGCACCGCGACCCGCGTACCGGGTACCGGGTCTACGGCGAGGCCGAGGTACGGGACGCCCGGCTGGTCCACCAACTCAGGCGGGGTGGCTATCTGCTGGAGCAGATTGCCCCGCTGGTCGACCGGGTGCGGGCGGCCGGCGGGCTGGAGCCGCTGGAGGCAGCGCTGCGCGACTGGCACGGCCGGCTGTCCGCCCGCGGGCGGGCGATGCTGACCGGGGCCGCCGAGTTGGAGGCGTACCTGCGCGAACGCGGGTGAAACGTCCCTCTCCTGGGATCCGCAGACGAACGGCCGCCGCTCGGCGCGGAGTCCGACGGCCGAGGCAGGGCGGGAGGATGTCCCGGATCCACCGCAACGCCTCCTGCGCCGCCCCGTCCGGCGGCTATGGTGCGGTCACCGGTCGGGCGAGGGGCGTGAGGGGCGGCATGGCGGACGAGGCGGTCGCGGGCGGCGGTACGCGTACGGGACCCGGTGGGGAGCCGGTACCGGAAGCCGTGCTGGAGTCGTCCCTGGATTCCGTGGTGGTGCACGCCGTCGGGGCCGTGTGTATCCGGCGCGCCCGCTGCACCCTCCCACGGGACCCGAAGGGTCCGGACGCGGTCATGCGCGTCCGGGTGGAGGGGTTGCCGATCTCCCTGTACGACCACTCGCTGCGCGGCCGGGTCGTCTCCGGCCCGCCCGGGCTGCGGGTGACCGACGTACGGCCGGTGCGGTCCGCCGCTCCCCGACAGGACCGCGAACTACCCTCCCTGCGATTGGAGTTGGAGGAGGCCGAGAACCGGCTGGACCGGCTGCGCGAGCGGCACGGCCGGCTCACCGCGGAGATCGGGACGGTGGCCGAGCTGCGGGCCGTGCCGCCGCGGCCCCGCCGCGGGGATCCGCCCCGCTGGGCTCCGGTGGAGTCCCTGCTGGCGCTGGCGAACTTCGTGGACGGCCGGCTGGCGCTGCTCCAGGGGCGGCTGCGGGCGGTGGAGGACGAGCTGAGCGGCGCCGAGCACGATGTCGACGTACTCGTCCGGCGTCTGGAAGCGGCCTCCGGCGCGCTGCCCGCCACGCGGACGGGCGAGTCGGCCGCCGCCGTCCTGACCCTGGAACGGTCCGGGGACGGCGCGCCGCGCAGTGGCGGGGACGAACAGGACTGTCCCGACGCGGAGTTGGAGGTCGAGTACCACGTGCCCGGTGCCACCTGGTCGCCGGTGTACCAGCTGCGGCTGGACGGCACGGACTCCTCCTCCGGAGGGACGCTCGTGCTGCGGGCCTGCGTGGCCCAGCGCACCGGCGAGGACTGGACGGGCGTACGGCTGGGCCTGTCCACCGCCGACCTGCTGCGGCGCACGGACCTCCGGCTGCGGTCGCTGCGGATCGGGCGGCGCCAGGAGGAGCCCGCCGCACGGGGATGGCGCGAACCCCCGCCGGGACTGGAGGAGTTGTTCGCCGGATACGACGCGGCTCTCCCGCCGGGGCCGCCGCCCGGCCCCGTCCCGGCCCGGACCGGCGGGGCGCCGCCGCCCGCCTCCGCGGCCTCGCCGCCCCCGGTCGGTGCGGCCGCGGTGCCGGGTGCCGCTCCGGGGCCGGACACGAGCCGGAGGTCCCGTGGGGCCGAGCGCGGGTTCGCCGCCTACGGCGCCCCCGCCGCGGCCTCCGCACCGCTCGCCCCGGCCGTCCCCGGGGCCCCGGGGACGGCTGCCGCCCCCTCCCCTCCCTCCCCGCCGGGCCCGGCCGAGGGCATGCTCGACTACCTGGGTCTGACGCTGGCCGGCCCGGACGAGCCCGGCCGGCGCGGCAGGCTGCGGCCCGCACCGGAGAAGAAGAGCACGGCCGTCGCGGAGCAGCGGCGGCGGGCCGAGTCCGTGGCGCGGCTGGCGCGGCCGGCCCACGCGGTCGACGTACGGCGGTCCGCCGGCTCCTTCCACCACCGCTACGACACGGCCGCCCCCGTGGACGTGGCCGCGGACGGGGCCTGGCACACCGTCCCCGTCCGCGAGATCCCGGTGGAGACGGTGCCTCGGTACGTGTGCGTGCCGTCGGTGGACCCCACCGTGTACGGCACGGTGCTGCTGACCAACGCCTCCCGCCATCCGCTGCCGGCCGGACCGGCCGACGTCGTCGTGGATGGCGACTTCGTCCTCACCGCGCCGCTGCCCACCCTCGCGCCCGGGGAGTGCCGCGGGGTGGGGATCGGCGCGGTCGAGAGCGTGAAGGCGGCGCGGCGCACGCGTCTGCGCGAGTCCGCCGCCGGGCTGCGCGGCGGGACGACGGTGCTCGACCACACCGTCGAGGTCGAACTCGCCAACCGCCTCCCGCACCGGATCACGGTGGAGGTGCGCGAACGCGTGCCCGTCAGCGCCGACAAGGAGGTGCGGATCGAGGAGCGCCCGGCCGAGCCGCCCTGGACGGACCCCGGCAGGCCCCTCGACGACGGGGACGGCGGCGACGGCCGCCATGTGCGTGGTGCGCGGATCTGGCGGGTGGAGCTGGAGCCGGGCCGGACCACCGTCCTGACCGGCGGATACGAGGTGCGGATCCCCGCGGGGAAGGCACTGGTCGGCGGGAACCGGAGGGAGTGGTCCACATCTTGACTTCCTCCTCCTCCTGAAGGAGGGGGATTCCTACGGCTCGCGCCGTGGGGTTTTCTGCT